>NZ_JBNPLX010000002.1:0-203560 GCF_050313695.1 Bariatricus sp. SGI.161 | reverse complement strand
AGACGCACTTCAGTTTCCTGAAGTGCGTCATCATTTTACACAGATTATACAAGTTCAATCAGAACTTCCATTGCTGCATCACCTTTACGCTGTCCAATCTTAACGATTCTTGTGTAACCACCGTTACGATTCTCGTATTTTGGTGCGATTTCGTCAAAGATTTTTGCAACAAGATCAACTTCTTTTGTATTTTTCTTTCTTCCAGCTGGAGTTGTCGGAACTTCTTTTACTGGGTAAAGAACTTTCAACATCTCACGACGAGCGTGAAGTCTGCTTGGCATATCTTTCTTGATCTTCTTCTCAACTTCGTCATATACAGTAACTTTCTTACCGTCTACAACCTCTTTTACTCTCTTGCCATCTTTGTCCTTGCGGGCAACTTTAGCTTTTACAGTAACTTCTTCGAAGTTGTCTTTTTCTTTTACTGCCATTGCAATAAGGCCTTCAGCGATCTTGCGGATCTCTTTTGCCTTAGCTTCTGTAGTAACGATCTTGCCGTTGTTAAGCAATGCTGTTACCTGGTTTCTCAATAATGCTTTTCTCTGGCTTGATGTTCTGCCAAGTTTTCTATATTTTGCCATTTTTCAAATCCTCCATTAATAACACTTGGTTATGCTTCTTCGGGCTTACTAGCCAAATGCTTCACCATGCACTTCGGGCTTACTGGTGAAAATCATTTTGATGGAAGTCCTTCTTACTAAATTCGCACTTCGCTTACACTCGCGCTCATTAAGCTCCGAAGGACAGAGTTCACACTAAACTCATGCTTCGCTTACAGCTTGCATGCGTTAAGTGTTCTACTCTTCGCCTCTGCTTAAGCTTAATCCTAATTCATCTAATTTTGCAAGTACTTCTTCCAAAGACTTACGTCCAAGGTTACGTACTTTCATCATATCTTCCGGTGTTCTGTTCGTAAGTTCTTCTACAGTATTAATTCCTGCTCTCTTCAGGCAGTTGTAAGAACGAACAGATAATTCTAATTCGTCAATACTCATTTCAAGAACTTTTTCTTTTTCATCATCTTCTTTTTCAATCATTACTTCAGCAGCCTGAGCCACTTCAGACAGATCGATAAAGAGTTTCAGATGTTCGCTTAACACTTTTGCAGCCAGGCTGACTGCTTCATCCGGAAGCAGTGTACCATTAGTGTACACATCTAATGTCAACTTATCAAAGTCTGTAATCTGTCCAACACGTGTGTTTTCAACAGTGAGGTTCACACGTTCCACCGGGGTGTAAATAGAATCGATTGGAATTACTGCGATTGGTAATTCATCGTTTTTATTTTTATCAGAACTTACATATCCTCTGCCCTTTGTAATGGTGAGTTCCATGTACAATTTGCTGTCTGCCCCGCCGTTTAATGTTGCAATAACGGTCTCTGGATTCATGATCTCGATATCCTGATCCACCTGGATGTCCGCTGCCGTAACAACGCCTTCTCCTTCGAATTCAATATAAGCTGTCTTCGGTTCATCTGTCTCAGATGTATTCTTGATAGCCAAAGATTTCAAGTTCATGATAATCTCAGTAACATCTTCCTTAACACCCGGAATAGAACTGAACTCATGAAGAACACCATCAATCTTTACCTGGCTGATTGCAGCTCCTGGCAAAGATGAAAGCATAATTCTTCTAAGAGAGTTTCCTAATGTTGTACCATAACCTCTTTCCAGCGGTTCTACAACAAATCTTCCATACTTTTTATCTTCTGAAATCTCAGTTATTTCAATGTTGGGTTTATTAAAATCAAACACTAAGTCCACCTCCTGTGGTGTTACGGGTTATTATTTAGAATATAATTCGACGATTAACATCTCATCTACAGGAACATCAATTTCTTCACGTCTTGGAAGTTCTTTTACTGTTCCTTTCAGGTTCTCAAGATCAGCTTCTAACCATTCTGGAACCAGACGTCCGCCTGTAACCTCAACGATTTCTTTATATCTTGGTGAGCTCTTCTTAGATTCTTTGATTTCAATTACATCGCCTGCTTTGATCAGGTAAGATGGAATGTTGATCTGCTTTCCATTTACAAGAACATGCTTGTGATCAACAATCTGTCTGGCTTCACGTCTTGTTCTTGCAAGACCCAGACGGAATACTACGTTATCTAATCTGGATTCCAGCATTTTCATCAGGTTATCACCTGTCATACCACTCATACGCTGAGCTTTCTCAAAGTAGTTTCTGAAAGGTTTCTCTAATACACCATAGATAAATTTAGCTTTCTGTTTTTCACGTAACTGAAGACCATACTCGCTCATTTTTCTATTTGATCTTTTCAACTGTCTGTTAGACTTTTTATCAATTCCTAAATATACCGGATCCATACCAAGGGATCTGCATCTTTTAAGAACCGGAACTCTATTTACTGCCATGTTTTTGTTTTCCTCCTATTTAAATTCGGATAAATCAATCCGTCAACGTGAACTATTAATTGATAATTAGACTCTTCTGCGTTTCGGTGGACGGCAACCATTGTGTGGTACTGGAGTAACATCCTTAATGCTTGTTACATCGATTCCACATGCCTGAAGGGCACGGATTGCTGCTTCTCTACCTGAACCTGGTCCTTTAACCATTACGTCAACTGATTTCAAACCATGTACCAATGCTGCTTTAGCTGCTGTCTCAGCTGCCATCTGAGCTGCATAAGGGGTAGATTTCCTTGAACCTCTAAATCCCAGACCGCCTGCACTTGCCCATGAAAGAGCATTTCCCTGTGCATCTGTTAAAGTAACGATTGTGTTATTAAAAGATGACTGGATGTGAGCCTGTCCGTGTTCAACGTTTTTCTTGACACGTTTCTTTGTCACTTTCTTTGTAACTTTCTTTGCCATAATAAAACTAACCTACACTTTCTTTTTTTTGGTATGTTCGCTCAGCTAAGCTCATGCTATGCATTCGCTAAGATTCGCGAACGGCCTCGCACTAAATTCGAGCTGCGTTTTTAACTTGCTCTCACTAAGTTGCTTTCAGCCTATTTCTTCTTATTTGCTACTGTTCTCTTAGGACCTTTTCTTGTTCTTGCATTTGTCTTAGTCTTCTGACCACGAACCGGAAGTCCTTTTCTGTGACGGATTCCTCTATAGCATCCGATCTCCTGCAATCTCTTGATGTTCAGAGCAATCTCTCTACGAAGATCACCTTCTACTACCTGAGTCTCATCAATTACTGCACTAATTTTCTTTACATCTTCGTCTGTAAGATCTCTACAGCGAATATCAGGATCAACTCCTGCCTGTGCTAAAATACGGGTTGCACTTGGTCTACCGATTCCGTAGATATAAGTTAATCCGATCTCAACACGTTTGTCTCTTGGTAAATCTACACCTGCTATACGAGCCATGTGAATTTCCTCCATTTTCTTTTTGATTTTTTTACATCGACTTTAATAGGGGTTCTGCCTTAGCATTACCCAGGCATGTTCGGTATCCATGCCCTTTCCGGCCACCGTATGAACGGTAATGACGGGCCGGCATTAGAAGCAATATACGAGGAAAAGCACCGGCTACAGGTGTTCCTTGTATATCAAATAGTCTACACACCTCCTGGCGTGTCTACTATCAGCCGCCTAATTTGTTCATAAACATAAGAATGTTCGATTTGCTCTGCTCATCGAACGGCCTTCTCACTGAATGTTCAGTGCCTATCCCTGTCTTTGTTTATGCTTCGGATTTTCGCAGATAATGCGAATGCTTCCTTTTCTTTTAATAACTTTACATTTTTCGCAAATTGGTTTTACTGATGATCTAACCTTCACGGGGGATCCTCCTTTCATCCATTGCTATGTCTATAGTTCTCTCACATCCTGAATGCTTAAAAATACGCATCAATATTAAAGCACCCAAAAACGTGCTTATATAGTATAACACTTGTTGTCAAACAAAGTCAATAGATAATTTTATATTATTTATCTCTCCAGATAATTCTTCCCTTTGAAAGGTCATATGGAGATAATTCCAATGTTACCTTATCGCCAGGTAAGATTTTGATAAAGTTCATTCTCAGCTTTCCACTGATATGTGCAAGTACCTGATGGCCATTCTCTAACTCAACCTGGAACATTGCGTTCGGTAATTTTTCTACTACAGTTCCTTCAATTTCAATAACGTCAGCTTTTGACATGTTTTATTCCTCCTGATTTTTTCCTTCTTTATTCCATTCCTTAAGTATCCGTTTGATTGCTACGTCATCAATTGCGGTGACATCATATTTTTTGCAAATAATCTGAACATGTTTTTTCTTTTTTCTTTTTAACTTATCTAATGTTCTAATTCTGCCATCCGCTAAATATACATATGTGTCGTCAATGTCCATTATAACATAAACCTTACCGGTGTCATGACCCGCTTTTGATTTTGCAAGCATTCCTGTCTGATATCTGTCCATAACTGCGTCTCCTAGCTGTCTTGGGTCAAGGTTAAAAGTATCGGTTCATCTTTGGTAATTAATACCGTGTTTTCATAATGCGCTGAAAGTGAGCGGTCTCTGGATACAACAGTCCAGTCGTCATCTAACCAGTCAACCTCCCAGGTTCCTATGTTAATCATCGGTTCAATTGCCAAAGTCATTCCGGCTTTCAGCTTTACACCTTTTCTGTTCATCTTATAATTCGGTATTTCAGGAGCTTCATGCAACGCAGTCCCAATTCCATGTCCGCACAGATCACGAACGACTCCATAACCACGCTCCTGCGCATAATTGCCAATTGCTGCCGAAATGTCAAATAAATAATTGCCTTCTTTTGCGTATTTTATACCTTCAAAGAAGCATTCTCTGGTTATTCTAATCAGATCTTCTGCTTCCTTGCTGATTGTTCCGATGCCGTGAGTTCTCGCGGCATCGGAATGATATCCTTTGTAAATGACTCCGGCATCCAGGCTGACAATATCACCTTCACGAATAATTCGATGCTTGTCAGGAATTCCATGAACCACTTCCTCATTCACAGATACACAGATAGATGCTGGATATCCATTATAATTAAGAAATGATGGAATACAACCGTAACTGCGGATGATTTCTTCACCCAGACGATCGATATCCTTGGTACTCATTCCTGGTCGCAGAGCCTTTCCTAATTCGTTATGAACAATTTCCAATATACGTCCGGCTTCAGTCATTAATTCAATTTCTCTGGACGATTTGATTGTGATTGGCATGTTCTTATTCTCCTAAAATATCTACAATTGCCTGGAATACATCATTAATATCAATCGTTCCATCAACAGTTTTCAAAATTCCAGCATTTGTATAGTAATCAATCAATGGCTGTGTCTGCTCATGATATACCCCAAGACGTTTTTTTACAGTCTCTGGCTTATCATCATCTCTGAGAATCAGCTCTTTGCCACAGACATCACAGACTCCTTCTACTTTTGTTGGTGCATATTCCAAATGATATGTAGCTCCACATCCAACACAAGCACGTCTTCCGCCCATGCGACGGACAATATTCTCATCTGGAACATCTACATCAATTGCATAATCAACTTTCTGTCCCAGTTCAGTGAGCGCTTTATCAAGTGCTTCTGCCTGCGGGATTGTTCTCGGAAATCCGTCAAGAACATATCCATTCTTACAATCTTCCTGATTCACACGATCTACGACCAGATCTACGACCAGTTCATCTGGAACTAAAAGTCCCTGATCCATGTAAGTTTTTGCCTTTTTCCCCAACTCAGTACCATTTTTAATGTTCGCTCTAAAGATGTCGCCAGTTGAAATGTGAGGAATGTCGTACTTTGCTGCAATTTTCTTTGCCTGAGTTCCCTTGCCCGCACCAGGGGCACCTAACATAATAATTTTCATATGGGTGTTCCTCCTTTATAGCATTTTAACCCGCGAAAAAAATTCCGCGAGTCAAAATCATTCGTTCATTAACTATTCAAAAATCCTTTATAATTACGAACAAGTGTCTGTGATTCGATTTGTTTCATAGTTTCCAGAATAACACTGACAATAATGATCAACGATGTACCTCCGAACGATACACTTGCTCCCAGCCATCCATTGAAGAAAATCGGGATAATCTGTATAACTACAAGACCACATGCTCCAATAAATATAATATAATTCAATATCTTGGTCAGATATTCAACCGTTGGTTTTCCCGGACGAATACCTGGAATAAAGCCACCATTTTTCTTCATATTGTTTGCAATCTCTAACGGATTAAATGTAATGGACGTATAGAAATATGCAAAAAATACAGTCAGAATAATGTATACAATTAATCCCCAAGTATATTTCAAATGTTCTGGATTACACCAGTTGCCCTGATTCATTCCTCGTAAAATCTCGCTGCCAATTCCAGTCCCATTTCCTTTGCCCATGAATGAAGCAATTACGATCGGAAACTGCATTAATGAGGATGCAAAGATAATTGGAATTACACCGGCAGTATTTACTTTCAAAGGAATGTTGCTGGACTGTCCACCATAAGTTTTTCTACCAACAACTTTCTGAGAATACTGTACCGCAATCCTTCTTTCACCATCCTGAAGAATAACGACAAATACTACAAGAGCAACGATAATTGCAAATATAACAAGGACTGCAAGTCCTGCAGATGCAATCGGTTCTCCCTTAACGAATTGCTCAAACAGTGAATTCATATCACTAGGTATACGTGAGATAATATTAATTACAAGCACGATGGAAATACCATTTCCTACGCCCTTTTCTGTAATTCTCTCACCAATCCACATCAAGAATGCAGATCCTGCTGTAAGTGTCAGAACTACAATTGCAGCATTTACAAAATTGTATTCTTTCAATAATCCCTGACGTCCGAATCCGACTGCCATGGCAGTAGACTCAAACAGAGCAAGTCCTACTGTCAGATAACGAGTGATAGCTACAATCTTCTTTCTTCCATCTTCTCCTTCTTTTTGCATTTCTTCAAGTTTTGGAATTGCAATTGTAAGAAGCTGCATGATAATGGAAGATGTAATGTACGGCGTAATACTCAGAGCAAATATAGACATCTGCTCAAAAGAGCCACCGGTGAAAGCGTTAAACAAATTAAACGCTTCACCAGTGTTCTGTGCAAAAAATTCCTTAATATAATCGGCATTCACGCCCGGTGTCGGCAACTGTGATCCGATTCTTATCACGATTAACATTAAAAACGTATATCCGATTTTCTTGCGAATATCCTTAATTTGAAATGCCTTTCGGAATGTTTCTAACATTAGATCACCTCTGCTTTTCCACCTAAAGCCTCAATCTTTTCTACTGCGCCTGCACTAAATGCATTTGCCTGTACTGTAAGTTTCTTTGTAAGTTCGCCATTTCCAAGAATCTTAACACCATCTCTTGGATTCTTAACGATACCCTGTTCGATCAGAGTCTCTACAGAAACAACAGCATCATTATCAAATACTTCAAGAGCGCTTACATTAATACCAACGATTGTCTTAGAGTTTCTGTTCGTGAAACCTCTCTTTGGTATTCTTCTATATAATGGCATCTGACCACCTTCGAAACCTGGTCTTGTTGCTCCAGAACGAGCTTTCTGACCTTTGTGTCCCTTACCAGCTGTCTTACCATTTCCAGAACCGTGTCCACGTCCTCTTCTGAAATTATCACTCTGTTTTGCTCCATCAGCAGGTCTTAAGTTTGATAAATCCATTGTGACACCTCCTTATCCGAATTATTACTTATGCTTCTTCTACTTTTACCAGGTGTTGAACCTGCTTAATCATACCTCTTGTTGCTGCATTATCCGGCAGTTCAACTGTTTTGTTTACTTTTCTTAAGCCTAATGCTTCAACAGTCTTCTTATGCTTTGGTACAGCACCAATTGTAGATTTTACTAATGTAACTTTTAAGTTTGCCATCTTCATCTACCTCCTTAGCCTAAGATCTCTTCAACAGATTTACCGCGAAGCTTAGCAACCTCTTCCGGAGTCTTTACCTGACGTAATCCATCGATCGTAGCCAGAACAACATTCTGTTTGTTGTTAGAACCAAGAGATTTTGTACGGATATTCTTGATTCCTGCCATCTCGATTACGGCACGTGCCGGACCACCGGCGATCACTCCAGTACCTTCTGGAGCTTTCTTAAGTAATACGGAAGCTCCTCCGAATTTACCGATAAAATCATGTGTAATACTTTCATTTTCATCTAATGCTACAGAGATGAGGTTTTTAGCTGCATCTTCTTTTCCCTTGCGGATTGCTTCTGGAATTTCTGTAGCTTTTCCTAAACCTGCACCAACATGGCCGTTTCCGTCGCCAACAACTACTAAAGCTGTGAATCTCATATTACGGCCACCTTTAACAACTTTGGTTACACGTTTAATTGATACTACTTTTTCATTTAATTCTAACTGACTAGCATCAATACGTTCTTGTTTCATGTGTGCTCCTCCTTCTAGAAATTCAACCCAGCTTCTCTAGCTGCGTCTGCTAATGCCTGAATCTTGCCCTGGTAAATAAATCCGCCTCTATCGAAGACAACGTCTTTAATACCTTTTTCCAACGCTTTCTCAGCAATTACTTTACCAAGATATGCTGCTGCTTCAACGTTGTTTGTTTTCTCTAAGTTTGCTTTCACATCTTTCTGAAGAGTGGATGCGGAAACCAGAGTATTGTGAGCTGTATCATCAATGATCTGAGCATACATATGATTGTTACTTCTAAATACCGCTAAACGTGGGCACTCAGCAGTACCGCTCAAACGGTTACGTAATTTTCTGTGTTTGTTAACACGAACGACACTTCTTGATTTTTTGCTAACCATTTTTACACTCTCCTTTCTTATTTCTTACCTGTCTTGCCGACTTTACGTCTGATTACTTCATCAGCATACTTAATACCTTTGCCCTTATATGGCTCAGGTCTTCTCTTATCTCTGATCTCAGCTGCATACTGACCTACTTTTTCTTTGCTGATACCTTTTACGATAATCTTGTTCTGTCCTTCTACAACAGTCTCAAGACCTTCTGGATCAACCATTTCTACTGGATGAGAATATCCAAGGTTCAGTGTCAGTTTGTTTCCAGATTTTGCTGCTCTATATCCAACACCGTTAACTTCCAGAACTTTTTCATATCCATTCGTTACACCAACAACCATGTTGTTGATCAGTGTTCTTGTAAGACCATGTAAAGATTTCATTTTCTTTAAATCGTTTGGTCTTGTTACAACTACTTCTTCACCTTCTACTTTGATTTCCATCTCTGTAGGAAGTTCTCTTACGAGTGTTCCCTTTGGACCTTTTACAGTCACTACATTATTTTCTGCAATTTCAACAGTTACACCTGCTGGGATTGCTACTGGCAGTCTTCCTATACGTGACATTGCCTTATCCTCCTTAACTTAAATTTTCGGAATGGGTCGCACCCACTCTGTTTTCAGTTACATTGAGCACTTGGTGAGGTATTCTCGAACCTAGTGCGAAAGTACACCTCGTCCACTTGGTGAGGTTCTCTCGAACCTAGTGGCGATGGTGTTTCCTTAGTCGATTGTTACCAAATATAGCAAAGAACTTCTCCGCCTACGCCAAGTTTTCTTGCTTCTTTGTCTGTGATTACGCCTTGGTTTGTGGAAATGATTGCTGTTCCAAGTCCGCCAAATACCTTTGGTACATTAGCGCTGCTAGCGTATACACGAAGTCCAGGTTTAGAGATTCTCTTAAGACCTGTAATAACTTTTTCATTCTTGTCTGCGCCATATTTTAATGTAATATGGATTGTTTTAAATACTCCATCTTCAATGATGTCATATTTCTCGATATATCCTTCATCCAATAAGATATTAGCAATAGCAAGCTTCATCTTAGAAGATGGTACATCTACTGTATCATGTTTAGCAGTATTTGCATTACGAATTCTTGTAAGCATATCTGCGATTGGATCGCTCATAGTCATGAATTGTTTTCCTCCTTTTCTAAGTGTTCAGGGCCTACCAACTAGATTTTTTAACTCCAGGGATCTGTCCTTTATATGCCAATTCGCGGAAGCAAACACGGCAGATACCATATTTTCTCAAATATGCATGTGGACGTCCACAGATTCTGCAGCGATTGTATTCTCTGGTAGAGAATTTCTGGTTACGCTGCTGTTTAACTTTCATTGCTGTCTTAGCCATAATTTACCTCCTTATTTTGTAAATGGCATGTTGAACTGTTTCAACAATTCACGCGCCTCTTCATCTGTTTTAGCGGTTGTAACGAAGATGATATCCATACCTCTTACCTTATCAACCTTATCATATTCGATCTCAGGGAAGATTAACTGCTCTTTAATTCCGAGAGCATAGTTTCCTCTTCCGTCAAATGCGTTAGGGTTTACACCTCTAAAGTCACGTACACGAGGAAGTGCAAGGTTGATCAGACGATCAACGAACTCATACATCTTTTCTCCTCTTAAGGTAACTTTACATCCAATTGCCATTCCTTCTCTGATCTTGAAGTTAGCAACTGATTTTTTTGCTCTACAGATAACAGCTTTCTGTCCTGTGATCTTCTCAAGATCAGCTACTGCTGAATCTAAAAGTTTTGCGTTATCTTTTGCTTCGCCAACACCCATGTTGATTACAACTTTATCGAGTTTTGGCACTTCCATAATATTTTTATAACCGAACTTCTTATTCATTGCATCAATGATTTCGTTCTGGTATTGTTCTTTCAGTCTACTCAAAGCTTATGGCCCTCCTTCCTCAGATTAATCAATAACTTCGCCTGTTGATTTAGCGTAACGAACCTTCTTATCTCCATCCATTTTAATGCCCACTCTTGTTGCTTTTCCCTTGTGAACATACATTACATTAGAAGCATCGATAGGTCCTTCCTGATGAACGATTCCACCATTCTGGTTATTCATACTTGGTTTTGTGTGCTTTGTCAACATGTTGACACCTTCAACAACAACCTTACCAGCTTTCTGGTTCACAGCAATAACTTTGCCTTCTTTGTCTTTATCTTTACCAGCGATAACCTTAACAGTGTCGCCTTTTTTGATTTTTAACATTGACATCTTGCGCACCTCCTTATAGTACTTCCGGAGCCAGGGAAACAATTCTCATGAACTGTTTGTCACGGAGCTCTCTTGCTACTGGTCCAAAAATACGGGTTCCTCTTGGTGTCTTATCATCTTTTATAATTACAGCAGCATTTTCGTCGAAACGGATATAAGAACCATCTTTACGACGAGTACTATTTACAGTACGAACAACTACAGCTTTTACTACATCGCCTTTTTTAACAACGCCGCCTGGTGTTGCATCTTTAACAGTCGCAATGATCACATCACCGATACTTGCATATCTTCTTGTTGAACCGCCCATAACACGAATACACAGTAATTCTTTTGCACCTGTGTTGTCTGCTACTTTCAGTCTGCTTTCTTGCTGTATCATGCAGGTTTCCCTCCTTATACTATTTCACTTTTTCCATAACTTCAACAAGTCTCCATCTCTTATCCTTAGAGAGTGGTCTTGTTTCCATAACTTTTACTTTGTCGCCGATGTTGCACTCGTTATTCTCATCATGTGCTTTCAACTTGTAAGTTCTCTTTACGATTTTTTTGTAAAGTGGATGTTTTACATGATCTTCAACTGCAACAACTATGGTCTTATCCATTTTATTACTGATAACCTTACCCACACGGGTTTTTCTAAGATTTCTTTCCACAGTCTATACTCCTTTCAGCATGAAATGAAGTTCTATTTGCCACTTTTTTCCGTAATCACTGTCTGGATTCTGGCAATATTTCTTCTTACTTCTTTGATTCTGCTTGTATTATCTAACTGATTTGTTGCGTTCTGGAATCTTAAGTTAAAAAGTTCCTTTTTAGCAGCTACTAATTCTTCGTTCAGCTCTGCAGCTGATTTTGTCTTTAAATCTTCTACAAATGCATTAATTTTCACTGTTATCACCGCCTTCTAAGTCTGCGCGAGAAACTACTTTACATTTACATGGCAGCTTGTGTGTTGCCAGACGAAGTGCTTCTCTTGCAACTTCTTCTGATACGCCAGCGATCTCGAACATTACGCGACCCGGCTTAACAACTGCTACCCAGTATTCTAAGGTTCCTTTTCCAGAACCCATACGTGTTTCAGCTGGTTTCGTAGTTACAGGTTTATCTGGGAATATTTTGATCCAAACTTTACCACCACGTTTGATATAACGTGTCATAGCGATACGGGCAGCTTCGATCTGGTTTGAACGGATCCAGCAAGGTTCCATTGCAACGATACCATATTCACCATTTGTAATCTTGTTTCCGCGAAGTGCTTTACCCTTCATGGAACCACGGAATTGTTTACGACGTTTTACTCTTTTTGGCATTAACATGATTATCTATCTCCTTCCTTTGCTGCTTTTTCCGGAAGAACTTCGCCCTTGTAAATCCATACCTTAACACCAACTTTTCCATAAGTTGTGTCAGCTTCAGCGAATCCGTAGTCGATATCTGCTCTCAGTGTCTGAAGAGGAATTGTTCCTTCACTGTAGAACTCTGTACGAGCCATATCTGCTCCGCCAAGACGTCCTGACACAGATGTCTTAACACCAAGTGCTCCGGCTTTCATTGTTCTTGACATACAAGATTTCATTGCACGTCTGAAAGAGATACGGTTCTCAAGCTGTAATGCGATGTTTTCTGCTACTAACTGAGCATCTTTATCCGGTCTCTTGATTTCCTTAATATCAACGATTAATTTCTTATTAGTAAACTGTGCTAATTCACCTTTTACTTTTTCGATTTCTGCTCCACCTTTACCGATTACTACACCAGGTTTTGCTGTATAAATAATGATTTTTACGCGATCAGATGCTCTTTCGATCTCAATCTTAGAAACACCGGCGCTGTATAATCTCTTCTTAAGATACGTTCTGATTTCATGGTCTTCTACTAAGTAGTCTGCAAAATCTTTTTCTGCATACCATCTAGAGTCCCAGTCTTTGATAACACCGACTCTTAAGCCATGAGGATTAACTTTCTGTCCCATGATTGCCCTCCTTATCTTTCATCAAGCACAAGTGTAATGTGGCTCATTCTCTTCTCGATTCTGTAAGCTCTTCCCTGTGCTCTAGGTCTGATTCTCTTCATTGTTGGTCCTTTGTTTGCATAAGCCTCTGCAATATAAAGATTCTCAACATTCATACCGTTGTTGTTTTCAGCATTTGCAATTGCTGACTCCAATAATTTCTTTATTAAACTAGAAGCATATCTTGGATTGTAAGTTAAAATACCAAGTGCTGTTGTTACATCCTTACCTCTGATGGCATCTAATACGTAGCATGCTTTCTGAACAGAAACTCTTGCATAAGATAACTTAGCAGAAGGTCTTGTATCTTTGTTAGCATTTCTCTCTCTCTTGATTTGGGATCTATGTCCTTTTGCCATGGATGAACCCTCCTTTCACAATGTAATTATCTAACTTTTGATTTCTTTTCGTCTTTTCCATGTCCTCTGTATGTTCTGGTTGCTACGAACTCTCCGAGTTTGTGTCCAACCATATCTTCTGTTACATATACAGGTACATGTTTTCTTCCGTCATGAACGGCAATTGTATGTCCAACCATGCTTGGGAAGACTGTAGAACGACGAGACCATGTCTTAATTACGGACTTGTCTCCAGAAGCGTTCATAGCATCAACCTTCTTGAGCAGGCTTGCGTCTGCGAATGGTCCTTTTTTAATTGAACGTGCCATAGGTTATAACCTCCTTAATTATTTAATCGCTTTACCATCTCTTCTTCTTACAATCATCTTGTTAGAAGCTTTATTTTTCTTTCTTGTCTTAAGACCAAGTGCTGGTTTACCCCAAGGTGTACACGGACCCGGACGACCGATTCCTGTCTTACCTTCACCACCACCATGCGGATGGTCATTCGGGTTCATAACAGAACCACGAACTGTAGGTCTGATACCCATGTGACGTTTACGTCCTGCTTTACCAATGTTGATCAGGTTGTGATCCCCATTTCCTACAACTCCAACAGATGCACGGCACTCGATCGGTACCATTCTCATCTCTCCTGATGGAAGTCGAAGTGTTGCATATTTTCCTTCTTTTGCCATTAACTGTGCGCTGTTACCTGCTGAACGAACCAGCTGTCCGCCCTTTCCAGGATGAAGCTCAATGTTGTGTACCTGAGTACCTACAGGAATCTCAGAAAGTGGAAGACAGTTACCGATCAATACTTCAGCTTCCGGTCCATTCATAACTTTCCAGCCTACCTGTAACCCTGCTGGTGCAAGGATATATGCTTTCTCACCATCTTCATAGCAGATAAGAGCGATATTAGCTGTTCTGTTTGGATCGTATTCGATACCAAGAACTGTAGCAGCAATTCCGTCTTTTCTTCTCTTGAAGTCGATTACTCTATATTTCTTCTTAGCTCCGCCTCCGCGGTGTCTAACTGTAATTTTACCTTGATTATTACGTCCTGCCTGTCTGCTCTTTGGAGCTAACAGAGATTTTTCTGGAGTTGTCTTTGTGATTTCTGAGAAATCAGATCCAGTCATCTGTCTTCTGGAAGGCGTATATGGGCGATATGTTTTAATTCCCATGGTTGCTTCTCCTTTCAAATTCTAATTATTAATATCACGGATTTGCACCGTATGATTGTTCGGGTGTATTCGCTTCGCCAGGTTCGAAAAAGCCTCGCCAAATTCACCGAACGGGGTCCGACTAAGCTTCAGCCTTCGCTGACGCTTGCCTTCAGCAAATCTTATAACCCCTCAAAGATCTCGATATCTGCGCTGTCTTCTGTTAACTGAACAATAGCCTTCTTTGTGTTGGCTGTCTTTCCAAACTGCATAGTTCCACGAACTCTTTTTTTCTTACCTTCGCAGTTCATTGTGTTAACACTTTTCACTTTTGTACCGTTGAACATCTTTTCAACAGCTTCTTTTACCTGAGATTTTGTTGCTTCCGGGTGTACTAAGAAAGTATATTTCTTTTCTCCCATAAGCTCCATACTCTTTTCTGTTACAACTGGTTTAAGGATTACATCATAATACTGAACGTTTGCCATTATGCGTACACCTCCTCGATATTAGCAACAGCAGCTTTCGTTGCGATTACTGTGTTGTATTTTAAGATATCGTACACATTGATCGTATTAGTCTTTGCAGTCTTAACATCAGCAATGTTTCTCGCAGAGATCTCTGCATTTGTATTGCCATCCTCTAATACTACTAATGCTTTAGATACGTCTAAGTTCTTCAGAATGTTTGCAAAATTCTTTGTCTTGATTTCATCAAATTTGATTTCATCAACAACGATGAATTTGTTTTCTTCTACTTTTGCTGTAAGAGCTGATTTAAGAGCTGCTCTTTTCTCTTTCTTATTCATCTTGAATGAATAATCTCTCGGTACCGGAGCAAATACTACTCCACCGCCTGTCCACTGTGGAGCTCTTGTAGAACCCTGTCTAGCATGACCAGTTCCTTTTTGTCTCCATGGTTTTCTTCCGCCACCAGAAACTTCAGAACGTGTTTTTGCTTTCTGTGTTCCCTGACGTTTATTTGCAAGCTGGTTAACAACAGCCATGTGTACCAGATGTTCATTTACTTCAACACCGAATACCGCATCGCTTAAATCGATTGTTCCAACTTCTTTACCTTCGATATTATAAACGGATACGTTTGCCATCTTAAGTCTTCCTCCTTCCTTCGTCAAAGCTTAGTTAGCCTTTACTGCTTCTTTGATAGTTACTAAAGATTTCTTTGGTCCCGGTACAGAACCCTTAACCAAAAGCAAGTTATTCTCAGCATCTACGCGTACGACTTCAAGATTCTGGATCGTAATCTTCTTACTTCCCATGTGTCCTGGCATCTTTTTTCCCTTGAATACTTTACTTGGATCAGAAGCAGCTCCGTTAGAACCTGCATGACGATGGAACTTAGAACCGTGTGTCATTGGTCCTCTGTGCTGATTATGTCTCTTGATTGCGCCCTGGAATCCTTTTCCTTTAGAAATTGCAGTAGCATCAATCTTATCTCCCGCCTCAAAAATATCAACCTTGATTTCCTGTGCCAGTTCATATTCAGAAGCATTTTCAAATTTAAATTCTCTCACGAATCTCTTACCAGAAACACCAGCTTTTGCAAAATGTCCCTGTTCAGCCTTTGTCACACCGTGACGATGAACGATTTCTTTCTTACCGCTCTTGTCTTTGTTAACAATTTTGTCTTTCTTATCAACGAATCCAACCTGAACTGCATCGTAACCATCATTTTCAACAGTTTTGATCTGCGTTACAACACACGGACCAGCCTGAAGTACAGTTACCGGTGTTAATGTTCCGTCTTCGTTGAAGATCTGAGTCATTCCGACTTTTGTAGCTAAGATAGCTTTCTTCATTATAATTACCTCCTGTGATTTACAGCGGAACGCCGCTTGGACGTTCATCCTAAATTTTAGGAATTACTGCGTTCTGTGTTTGATGTTCACTTCACTAGGCTCGATAATACCTCACCAAGTTCACTGAACTAAGTTCGCACCAAGTTCGTGAGACACCTCACTAAGTGCTCTACTTATTTTTCATTTTGATATCAATGTAAACACCAGCTGGCATCTCTAATCTAGACAATGCGTCAACAGTCTTCTGTGTTGGTGCAATGATATCGATAAGTCTCTTATGAGTTCTCTGTTCGAACTGTTCTCTGGAATCTTTGTATTTGTGAACTGCTCTTAAGATTGTAACTACTTCTTTCTTAGTTGGAAGTGGTACCGGTCCGCTCACCTGTGATCCATTCTTTTTTACAGTTTCGATGATTTTTTTTGCGGATGCATCTACTAACTGATGATCATACGCTTTCAAAGTGATTCTCATTACTTGACTTGCCATAAAAAAAGTCGCCTCCTTTTCGTACTTTTAACTTCAGTACGACAAGCGGTGACTGTACACTCTCCCGTGTGTGTCGTGAGAACCTCACACGTTGTTACCACATTTCAGTGGCTGTTATAGTTTCGTACAGTGACTTGTCGCCAGTTTCCTAACTTGACATTCGCTCCACGGAAAACCTGCCATATCAGGCAGCAACCTCACGCTTCACAGCTATCATGTCACAGCTCTCTTAGTATATCGGATGAATCCATATTTTGCAAGCCTTTTCTTGGATTTATTGTATTTTTTTCAATACAATCCATCTCATTGGTTCTTCTGGCTCTTCAATTCACCTGCAATATACTTTTCAGCGCGAAACTTCCTTATTATAATAGGATAAAATTATTTTTTTGTCAAACCTGCCGGCCGTCACATATGCTTTTTTTTACTTATCTCTTCTCCATTTTTCTTATATTCATGTAATTATGTCCTTTTCTTATGCATTTTTTATGTATTTCATTGACTTTTTGCATAAAAATTGGTAGAATTAGAGCATGAACAGATGGTATATAATTTAACAAATATTTTCATATCGGGGTGCTTATATTTCATATTATATACTAAGATGTCTGTTTCTATTTTTTTTACTTTTAAACAATCTGGAGGGATGAAAAAATGGATGTTATTATGATTTTACGTATCGTGCTGATTATCTTTGTTATCGCATCTGGCGCATATTTTATCAAAGATTTGCTTGCACACAAGGAAGATTTCCAAGGTGGACACTGGGTTGCATTGGCAATCATCGGATGCATCACAAACTTACTTGACACATGGGGAATTGGTTCTTATGCAACTACACAGGCTGGTTTCAAATTCACAAAGTCCAGCCCGGACGAGACAATTCCAGGTACGCTGAATGTTGGTGATACCTTCCCTGTTACATTAGAGGCGCTCCTGTTCTTCAGCTTTGTAGATATCGATCCTCTTACTCTGGTACTTATGCTTGCTGCATCTGTTGTTGGTGCTTTAGTTGGAGCTGGTATCGTATGTAAATGGAATCTGAAGATGGTTCGTTTAGGTCTTGGTGTTGGTCTTCTTATCCTTGCAATTGTTCTTGCTTGTAAGAATGCAGGAATCGGACCATTCGGTGTAAGTGGTGAAGCTCTTGGTCTTACAGGTATTAAGTTAGTAATTGGTATCGTTGTTAACTTCTTCCTGGGAGCACTTATGATGATCGGTGTTGGTCTGTATGCTCCTTGTATGGCTCTTTGTGCAGCACTCGGAATGAATATCGGAACTGCTTTCCCAATCATGATGGGATCTTGTGCATTCCTTATGAACGCTGCATGCTTTAAGTTCATCAAAGAAGGTAAGTATGACAGAAAAGCTGCTCTTTGCCTTGCATTGTTCGGATGTGTCGGCGTATTTATCGCTTACAAAGTAGCTTGCTTCTTCTCACTGAAGACATTAACATACATCATTTGTGTAGTTATGGTTTACACATCTATTATGTTCTTCAGAGATGCCAACAAGACAGAGGCTTAATCTATATTGAAAATTACATATTGACAACCAAAGGCGGTATTCCTTATATGGAACCGCCTTTTTATTTATCCCTATTCCATTATATCATACAAATGTTCGTTATATTATTGACATTTTTTATATTTTCATGTAAACTATAAATAAGAGATGACCAAGGTCGGTTTCCAATCAGGATACCGGTCTTTTTTGTTTCTGCAATTCATATATTATTTTAAGGAGGATGAGAGATATGAGTGTAGCACATATTTTGATCTTAGTTCTTTGGATACTGACAATTGGTTTTGGTGTTTATTATGTAAAAGACATATTTAAACACAAAGAAGATTTCAAGGAGGTTAAATACGTACCAACTATTATTATTGGTGTGTTAGCTAACTTCTTCGATACTCTTGGTATCGGGAGTTATGCAACTTCAACAACAGCTTTCAAGTTTACAAAGAGCTGTCCTGACGATCTGATCCCTGGTACTTTAAATGTTGCATATGCTATACCAGTCGTTGTAGAAGCTACTGTTTTTATTCAGAAGGTAACAGTTGATCCACTGACACTTGTTTTGATGATTGGAGCATCTATCTTGGGAGCAGTTATCGGAGCGTCAATTGTATCAAAATGGAATCTTAAGAAAGTTCGTATTGCTTTAGGATGTGCTTTGATCGCACTGGCAATCGTAATGATCTGTAAACTTCTTGGAGTCGGACCTTTTGGTATTATTGGAACTGCCAGCGGATTGACAGGTGTCAAGCTTGTAATTGGCGTACTTGTAAACTTTGTTCTCGGAGCTTTAATGATCGTTGGTCTTGGTCTGTACGCACCTTGTATGGCATTATGTCTGCTTCTTGGATTAAGTGCAGATATTGCTTTCCCAATTATGATGGGTTCTTGCGCTTTCCTGATGCCTTCAGCTGGTATTAAATTTGTAAAAGAAGGAAAATATAATCGTGCAAGTTCTTTAGTACTTACTATTACCGGTGTCATTGGTGTATTGATTGCATGCTTTGTAATCACATCACTTCCACTTACTGTTTTAACATGGGTCGTTACAGTCGTTATGGTTGTATGTGCTTGTATCTTCTTTAAAGATGCATCAAAAGCTTAGCATATTTTGATATATATTCACCATGTTGCATAAAAATAGTTTTTTCTATTGACACTCAAAAATAAAAATGCTATATTTAAAACAACTTAAATGCAAGATAACCAATGGCGGTTTTCCTGACAGGGAAACTGCCTTTTTTGAAAAATCATATGCATTAAGTCAACAACAATTTTGGTTGTTATTGCAGTTGATCCGTTGCCGATCGTTTTCCCCAAGAACGTTCTTGCATCGGTGAACTCCAATTAAATATATACATCCTCTTTATGAGGAGCATTCCCCAGCTTTGTATATACAAAACTGCAATGCAACGAGGAAAACCTCTCAATGACATACCAAAAAGAAAGGGCACGACATACAGGTCGTGCCTTTTCTTTATCATCTGTTATTTCTATTTATTTGTTTTCCTGATCTTTCTTTCTCATCTTAAGCTTCAATAACGCTTTCGCTTTCAGACAGTCAATACGATCCATATTGTTCTCACCGACAACATTTGTCTCTTCACCTGTCGCACTCTTATTGATATCTACGATCGCATCCAGATAATCATTCACAACTACAAATTGTGCAACCGTACCATTAAAGGTAATTCCTGTAACAGGAATGCCACGCTCACCGATCTGTTCAATCGTATTTGTGTAGTCAACATGACTGTTTCCCCAGCCATCACAGGACAGGATAACACCGTCTGCACGCATACATTCTGCTGCGACAGCCGCTCTTGTACCAACAAGCATCTTGTCTTCGTTACCATCCGGAGAACCGACAAGCATGATTCCCAGCAGATCAAGGTCTGTATCTTCCGCAACTACTTCAAGAAGTGGGTCTCTGAAGTGATGTAATGATGTTTCTTTTGTTGAAGGACCAATTCCCATAATATTCTTCTCCCTTCTTACTGCATGGAACGGATAATTCCGTCTCTATATTCATTCGGTGTAACTATTACCGGCATATTGCCCATATCAATGATGGATTTTGATCCAATCGAGCAAGATGGCTCTTTCGAGAACATATGAGTATCATACATCGCTCCCTGTCCTGCAACCTGCTTGATAATCAAAACACGTTTCTTACCAGGGCGTACTATATCATGATATACATGTTTCTCTGTACACTGATTTCCATTAAATTTTTTCAGTTTTTCTCTGAAAATATTAATGAATTTATCACAGAGCAAATGCGCTTCTGTCGGTCCCGGTCTTTCTTGTCCCATACCTGCTGCAAGTGTAACATCAAAGGAAATAATCACATCATTATCTCCCGGAGTACCCGCCTTATTAAGCACGAGCTGCTCTTTTAAGTTACCTTCTGATGATCCAAATTCATGACACTGCTTTCCATTCACATCCACACCGGTAAGCATCACGTATACACCGGTAATTGTATGTGTGATTCCTTCTCCCAATACTCCGAGCACTTTTGTAGAAATCGGAATAATGTCCATGATCGTGTTGGTCCAACGATCATGATCTCCCGGCTGGATTACCTGAATATCAATGTCTGTAATATACTTTGCATCCTTTAATAATTCCGGAATAATATCCTTACAAACAGTCATCTTTCCGCCTGTTGTAATATCATTACGATCACCCTCGACAACCGTATCCATATGAAACGCTTTAATGGTAAGGCGACGTAATTTCTGTTCCTCAACTGCCATGTTTTCTATGTCCTCCTTTAGCAATTTTTTGTTTTTGCTACGTAAACTCATTTGTCTTTATTTTATCATACCAGTATACAAAATCAATCCTTTTTTTATTACTCTTTCTATAATCAAGGAAAGAATCTAAAAAGGGAAATGGACAAGCCATTTCCCTCCTGATGTTTGTTGTATATTAGATTTTAGCAACATACTCGAATGGCAATGGAACGATCTTTCCAGGTGTCTGGATCTCAACCAACTGCTCAAGAGTAGCTTTTACGATAGCTGTCTGCTGTTCCACATTGTGAGGACCACCTGCATTAGCACCCATAGGTACCAACGGAGCAACCGCACGTGGAGTACCAGTCTGACGTACAACTGGTGGAAGAGCTGCAATAATAATTGTAGGAATTCCAGCTTCTTCAATCGCTCTCTGCACCAATACTGCAGAGCGGTGACAGGTACCTCATCCAGCTGTGAGGATAGCTGCATCTACGCCTTCCTCTTTCAGCATTGCTGCTACTGCAGGACCTGTCTCATGTTTGAATTTCTCCTGGTTTCCGCCACCACCCATGAATCCAGCATGGAATGGAGCTGTAGCCTTAATAAATCCTTCTTCTGCCAATTCATGAAGTCTGTCGATAGGGAACATACAGTTGATATCTTTATTAACATCACTGTTATCATATCCACCATGAGATACCATCAATTTATCTGATGGGCATTTATCATCGATCTTTCTCCAAGTAAAGTCACCTGCAAGGTTAAATCTTTCCTGATCTACCTGATGTACACCTGCTGCTGTAGCAAGAGCAACTGTCATATCCTTCAACTCTTTCTCTACTGGTGTCCATACCATCGGTGGAGTAATTGGAACGAAGATTTCTGATTGTAATCCTTTAACAACCGTTAAACTCATTTTTATTCCTCCTCTTTCTTTAAACGAGTGCTCATTTCTGCTTGTTTACGACGCTCTTTTTCTAAATTACTGACGTACTTTTCATGGATTTCAGGACCAAGCTGCTCCGGAAAACTCATATGCCATCCAAATTCCTGACCAATCTTTGGTTCAGTATCACAGATAAACATTCTCTTCGGGGCTTTGAAAAATCCCAATCGTCCTTTTAAATCCACACTGATGCTGCAATCATCAACATCAACACAGATTCCCTCCATGTATATGATTCTGTCACCATATTTCAATCGTTCGTCATTCATTTAAAACACCTTATTCTTAGTTGTATCCTTTATCAATACGTTTCTGGCTAAGTGGAAGTGCCTGCTCATTTTCTACAAGATCAATCTTTGATCCGATAGCATCTTCGATCACTTCAATGTTCGTAGCCTTAACGTTCGGATTCCATTTCTTTTCAGCTGGTTTAACTACTTCACCTGCCATCTGAACTTTGAGCATCTCAAGAGCACGAATTGCATCTTCGTGGCAAAGTGTATTGTTTCCGAGGATTTCGTTCTCAATACCGCCTTCAGATTTGTTGTTATCTACCATTGCTGTCATGTACTTGTTACCAACTACGAGCGCTCCCTGAACTGCACAGTATGAAAGTCCTACTACAGGAACTCCTCTCATACCGATCTGCTCATGATGACTTGCAAAGTCGATATGGTTGTTTCCGAAACCTTCTGTTGTAATAAATGCACCGTCAACGTCCATCATTTCTACTGTCTGACCAAGTCTTTCAGATACATAGAACTTCTCAGCGTTGATCTGTGGAGATCCAACAAAGATTACACCACAAAGGTCAATTTCTGGATCAGCAAGTGCCTCAAGTACAAGTGGCTCTCTCCAGTAATGTCTTGTCATCTCTTTAGATGCAGGTCCGATACATGTAAGAGCGTGGATACATCCATCAAGAACTTCCAATGGGCTCATACATACTGGGAGGTTACCAAGGTCAACGTTAGCTCTTGCTCCAAGAATTCCACATGGTTCTACCGGAAGGATGAAGTTATCATGCATAGCTCCCTGTCCCATGATTTCTTTACAAATAACTACTTTCTTCTGACCTGGGTGACGAACCTGAACGAATTCCTCTGTATCTACTACAAGGTCTTCTTCAAGTTTCTTCAATGCTTCACGGATTTCCTGTGTGATAATATCAAATGCTGTATGTGCAGCCATAGGTCCACGACGTTCCATGTTTGTCTTTTCCTGAACTACGATATTACCTTTGATAAAGATTTCTCCCTTATCTGGACATCCCGGACGTCCCCACATAATGTTTTCATCCATATATCCTTCGGAAGAACCGAACTCACCGATCTGAACTCCACCTTCATCTGTTCCTGAAAGCATCATGATAGCGCCATCGATTACTCTTGTAACGCCCTGTCCGATCTTAGCATCGCCTTCTTTTGTTGCGATTGGCTGAACATCCATGATTGTCTCAGAATATGTGTGATACTCCTTTGGTGTAACGATTTCAAGATGGAAATCTTTAACAAGATCAGAATTAGCAATTACATCTGCTTCAATACCTTCACGGATTGTAAGAACTGTTCCTTCGATCTTTGTCTCTGGTCCTCTCTTAACTTCTGTAATAGCAAAATGTTTTCTTGTAAGGCTTCTTACAACCTTTCCTTCTTTTGCTACTTCTTCAGCTGCCGGAGCTGCTGCCGGAGCTGCTGCCGGAGCTGCTGCCGGAGCTACTTCTACAACCTCAGCGCCTCCGCCAAGTGCACCAACCGGAATAGAAAGATCAATATCTTTTCCTTCACCAATGTGGATTTTAAGAATTCCGCCTGCAACTGCTGTTGCTGCCGGAGCTGCTGCTGCCGGAGCTGCCGGAGCTGCTGGAGCTGCTACTTCTGGAGCTGCTTCCTCTGCTGCTTCCTCTGCTTTTTCCTCTACAGAATCTTTTGCTCCCTCAACAACATCTGCTGTCAGTGGTGAAAGAGAATCAAGAGTTTTTGTAAGTTTTGCTCCTAAAATTTGTCCAATTTTTAAGCATCCATCAAGATTCAATAATCCAGAGTCAACTAACTCATCAAAAATTGCTGGATCTTCAAGATTTGCTGGCTCAATAATGATTCCAGCCTCTGCTCTACAGCATAACACTGCAGGATCATTTGCATGTTGTTTCGCTGTTTCAGCTGTAATAGACATATTGTTCCCTCCTTTTAATTACTTTGCTAATTGTGATAATTAACATATATATAATTGCTTCGTAAAGAGTCATATCGGGGAATCACTCCTTACTTCTGCAATTTATACCATAACTAGTCTTCTACATCAATATCCTGGTCAACCCATTTAGATACTGTTAGCTGACGATACTGTGCGTGACCAACTGCTCTCATAACATGATCTGTCTGATGGAATACTTTAAGTCCCATCTGAGGAGCAGATGCCATAACTGTGTTTGTACAGTCTGAACAGTTACCAATGATAATATATTCGCAGCCATCTTTCTTAAACTGCATATTGTTTTTTACCTGTCCAGGACAGTTTCCAGGACGAAGACACTTCAGTGGTGCACCCGGTTTGTTCTCAATTGCCTGTTTACATCTGCATACGGACACAACTTCACCATGCATTTTCTCTGCGATTACACGCATACGTGCTTCATTACCGCCACATGCACAGACAAGAAGCCCTACTTTCTTACCTGTAAGGTCTGGCATTCTGTAAGTTGTAAGGATACCGCCTGTGGTCTTTGTCGTTGGCTCATCAAGCTCTACTGCACGTCCTGTGAACGCTCCACCCATAATGATTTCACCAACTTCATCCGGTTTATCCAGTCCGCCGGCTTTTTCGATCATCTCACCAACAGAAACACCGATCGGTACATCCATAAATACATGTGCTGCATTTCCACCTTTGATGTTACCACGAACTGTCATGTTTTTGCTGATGCATGGTCTCTTCTCATCAATTGCCTCAGCAATTCTTGCTGCGGTCTCAAGGTTAACAACAACGGCTCTTGCTGCTGAAGGAAGCTGTGTTGTATCAAGGTTTAATCCAAGGCACTCACGAACAACTGCACGCTCTTCTCCCATCGGGTAAATATCCGGAAGCAGGTGCAATGAAATATTCTCTTCATTTTCAATTGCTGCCATCAATGTTTTCACAGCTTTTTTATTTTTCTTTTTAATTGCGAAGATTGCTTTATCAGCCTGTGTGATCTCCATACTGTATTTTACACCACGAAGGCATTTATCACACTGTTCTTCAAGCTGTCTGATGTTGTGTTCAAGTCCCGGCTCACACTCTGCTGCATTTACTAAGATGTAGCTGTATTTACCCGGCTCTTCTACATCATCAATTTCCGGATTAATCTCCGGATTCATCTCTCCAAGAGGTGTCTCTGCAAGGTTGATGTTAAGCTTAACTCCTGTCGGGAATCCAGCGCCTCCCAGGCCAACAACTCCGGCTGCTTTAACCATATCAAGCTTTGTAGCGTTTTCCGGCAGTTCAACTGATTCATCAATTGGCACGAACTCGTCCGGCTGTTCAGCAGCTGGTTCAATAATAATACGATCATCTGTGATCTCAGCTACTTTTCCATAAACACTTGAGAAAATATTTGCTCCAAGTCCTGTAGGTGTAGCAATCAGAGTACCTTTTTTTACGTCTGCCCCTACCTCAACGCACGGTGCGCACGGTGCACCCACGTGCTGACGCAATAAAATCTGTACATTTCCCATGTTACATTCTCCTTTTCTTTTTTAAATATAAGCAAAAACGAAACTCTCCATTCCGTTTACTTATTCCCCAATCATATATTTTGTATTCTTTTATTTATAAGTTTTATCTATGAGTATTTGCCATTTTTTTAACAGCATTTGCTTCTTTTTTTGGCGAGGGCATGTGGGAATCGAACCCACCCAGGACGCTCTTAACGCCCAACACTAGTTTTGAAGACTAGGGGGCACACCAGTCACCCAACTACCCCCATAGATATATTATTTCATGCGAATTAACAATAACACACTTTCCCATATATTTCAACCGTTTTTATTTATTTTTATAATAGCAAAAAAGCATTGACTTTTCAAGGTTTATCCTACATAATGAAATTAGAAATTGAACGCGATACTAGAACGCAGTCTATTTGTTAAAAATCTGTCGTTGTAGAATATTTAGTTTTATGCAATATGTAAAAAGGCACTAAGAGAACAAGGGGGTTTTCTAGGTGTTTTTATAAACGGCTTATAGATATTATCTATGGGTCCAATTAAAAACAAGGAGGTAAAGAAATATGGCTTTACAGGCAAATGTTAATTTCGATCGTTTCGAGGCTGCATTGCAGGTAGTTGATTCTCACACTGTTGGAGAGTTCTGCCGAATCGTTATCGGTGGTTTTCCAGAGCCAGAAGGAAACACAATGATCGAAAAGAAAAAATGGATGGAGAAGAATTACGACCAGGTTCGTACAGCGCTTATGTTTGAACCAAGAGGACACCACGATATGTTTGGTGCATTCCTTTGCGAACCGGTTCACCCAGAAGCAGATTTCGGAGTAATGTTCATGGATACAGGCGGATACCTGAACATGTGCGGTCACTGTACAATCGGTGCTGTAACGGTTGCAATCGAGGCTGGTCTTGTTGAATCTCACGAAGGAGAGAACGAGGTTGTATTAGATGCACCAGCTGGACTTATCCGTACAAAAGCTATCGTAAAAGACGGCAAAGTTGAAAGCGTAACATTAACAAATGTACCTGCTTTTGTTTACAAAGAAAACCAGAAAGTAACTATCGACGGAAAAGAAATCGAATTCACAATTTCTTTCGGTGGAAGTTTCTTCGCATTGGTTGATACTACAAAACTGGATCTTGGCGAGATCAATCCTAAGACTGTTCCAGAGTACACTAAATTAGGTATGAAGATGCTGGATGTTATCAACAAAGAGATCCCTGTAAAGCATCCATTGCTTGACATCGATACTGTTGACCTGGTTGAGTTCTACGGACCAACACCAAACCCAGACAAAGCTACTATGAGAAACGTAGTAATCTTCGGAGATGCTATGGCAGACCGTTCACCATGTGGAACAGGAACAAGCGCTAAACTTGCTACTCTTCATCACTGGGGAGAAATCGGCGTAGGCGAAGAATTCATCTACGAAAGCTTTATTGGATCACTGTTCAAGGGCGTAATCAAAGAGACAACTAAGGTTGCAGATTATGACGCTGTTATCCCAATGATCACAGGAAGCTGCTATCTGACAGGTGTTGCTACATACTTGATCGATCCAACAGATCCATTGAAATATGGTTTCCAGGTAGGCTAAATACAATCGGGGTTTTATTAGCATACAGTATAGGACAGAAGCGGATTATATTTAATCCGCTTCTGCTTATATCATGATATCATTTATTTTTATACATTCACCAAGAGAAAGGAATGAGTGCCGATGCCACGTAAGCGCCAATCCACCAAAAGCCGTATTGTAAAAGCCGCATGGAATTTATTTTACAAAAAAGGCTACGATAAGACTACTGTGGAAGATATCATTGCAGCGTCTAAGACATCAAAAGGCACCTTCTATCATTATTTCAAGGGCAAAGAAGCTCTGTTAAATTCTTTATCCTATCTATTTGACGAAAAATATGAGGAACTGGCCGCTGTCATCGACCCTAACTTATCGGCTTACGATAAGCTTTTGTTTTTGAACCATGAATTGTTTTATATGATAGAGACAAGCGTAGACATCCATTTGCTCGCTTCCCTCTATTCATCACAATTGATCACAAAGGACAAGAAGTCTTTGTCAGACCACAAACGTTTTTATTTCCAATGGATAACTGAGATTCTGAAAGAAGGGCTGGAACACGGAGAATTCAAGAATACAAGTTCCGCCGAAGAGCTTATGAATATTTACGCCATGTATGAACGTGCCATGCTATATGACTGGGCACTTTTCAAAGGGAAATATTCTCTGAGCGAATATAGTGACAAATTGCTCCCACATGTGTTAGATTCTTTTGTAACAGGAGTATAAATTTATATATAAAAAGTCGAAGCTCATCTGAACTTCGACTTTCTTTTTTATACCATGCATTCATGCATAGCCTCTTCTTCAATTCCAGTCTCTTTCATCATGGACACAATCTGTTCTCTGTCTTCAAGATCTGCGCACCAAGAAAGCCCACAGCCCGCTGATATTGCTCTCGGGACCGGAATGATACGCCCCGGTACATTCTGCTCTTTGCATGCTTTTTCCATTGCCATTGCATCTGCAGTTGTATGGAACGTCACAACTAATTTTAGTTCTTTTTTTCTCATGTCTACTCAATCACCACTTCGAAGTATCCGTCTTTCTCCGTAGAAACTGGTTTTTTACCATGATCTTTCGCATATTTTTCTACATTCATCTTCTGATGTGGCTCTGTAACCAGTACTTTCACCGGCTCAGAAGCTCCTTTTAACGCTTCTGCTGTCAGCATAAGCGGTTCTGGACAAGAAAGACCTCTTGCATCTACTTCCTTCATATTTATTACCTTCTTTCCTAGAATACTATGTATCGGCTAATATTTCAATATTATTTTGCTTCATCTCTCTTATTTGTAAAAGCAATGATGAAACATACAACAATACAGATAATGCATGCAATCTTACCGTTCATCGGCACTGCTCCTGCAACAACTTCCTGTGTTTCAGCATTTAATGCAGTTCCACTTGCAGCAAGACCAAAATTGTGGCATAACGCTGCTCCCACAAACATTCCAATTACAGTCATCGCTGAATCAGAAGAACCCTGCCCTGCCAGAATCAACTGACGAAGCGGGCATCCACCTGCCAGAACAGCTGCAAATCCAACTGTATACATACCAAGAATGTTCCACAGATGCTCAGAATGTGCGATGATACCAGGTGTATTGAATCCAAGGACAAAACGTCCTGTTGCCACATTAAACACCAACATTACAGCAAACAATCCTGCAATTACACTAAATAAATCAAAATTCTTCATCAAGATAATATCTCTGATACTTCCAGCGAAGCACATTCTGGACTTCTGAGCAAAAGCTCCGAAAATCAGACCGCCAATCAAAGATGCAATAATTGGAGCATGCATACTTCCTGGTCCTGCTTCACTTGCCTTCAGAAGAGATGTACACAGTGCAAGAATCAAAATTCCAAGCATAAGTACCGGAAGAACAACTCCGCTTTCTTTATTCACCAGGTGTGCTCTTCCAAGGCTGAATCCCTTTTTAAGTGCAATGACACCTGTTCCAACTCCCAGTATAAATCCAATGAACGCTACCCATGCATTCAGATCTCCTGCTGACATACGAATCACCATACGCAGAGGACAGCCCAGGAATACCAATGAACCAATGACAATGATCATTCCTAAGATAAAACGGATCATAGGAGATGAGCCTGCTGTAGAACGATATTCTTTCGTTGCTACTGAGATAATAAAAGCTCCTAATACGAGTCCAATAATCTCTGGTCTTGCATACTGTACTACTTCTGCCTGATGCAGCCCCAATGCACCTGCCGTATCACGAATGAAGCAGGCAATACAGAATGCCATATTGGCCGGATTGCCTAAAGCTGCCAGACATGCCGCTACAAGTCCACAGATAACGCCGGCCAGCGCTAATTTTTTCTTTGAATCTGATAAATTCATGTTTACTCCTCCTTTAAATTCTTCTCTCTTTCACCAGACACAAAAAATGGTTGTCCCATTCTAGTCTTGTGATAACTCGCGGATCGCTTTTATTGCCGTATCCACCTCTTCTTCCGTATTGTAATGAGAAAAGCTGAACCTTACAGCCCCCTGTTCTACCGTACCAAGTGCTTCGTGCATAAGCGGTGCACAGTGTCCCCCTGATCTCGTAGAAATATTATATTCTGTAAGAAGTGCATCACTCACTTCGGAAGAATCATAATCACCTATATTCAATGTCACGACCGCGCAGCGATTCTTCGTGCTGAAATCCCCATATATTTTCACATTTGGGATATCTTTTACACCTTCATAGAATCTCCACATCAAATCCTGTTCCCGATTCCGTATTGAATCAATTCCTGTCTTTTCCAAATATTCCAATGCGGCATGGAGTCCTGCAATTCCATGACCGTTCAGTGTGCCTGCTTCTAACGCTGTAGGCATTTCTGCAGGATGTATCTTACTATAAGTCTGCACTCCACTGCCTCCAGACTTCAACGGACGAACTAACAGCCCTTCCCGGACATAGATTCCACCTGTTCCCTGTGGACCAAGCAACCCCTTATGTCCCGTAAAACAAAGTATATCAATCTGCATGTCCTGCACATCTATCGGAAATACACCTGCAGTCTGTGACGCATCTACCGCAAACAGGACACCATGCTTATGTGCCATCTCGCCAATCGGCTTTAAATCGATATAATTTCCCGTAAGGTTAGAACCATTCGTACAGATAATCAACTTGGTCTCTTCTGTAATCGCGTCCTCAATATCCTGAATGTTTAGCGTACCCTGCTCATTACTCTTCACAATTGTCAGCTTCACACCCCGGGCTTCCATCTCATACAACGGTCTCAATACCGAATTATGTTCCAACATTGTGGTAATCACATGATCCCCAGGATTAAGGATCCCTTTAATTGCTATATTCAAACTTTCTGTAGAATTATTCGTAAATGCTATCTGCCTTGCATTGGTACCATGAAAAAGATGACATAGTTTTTCTCTGGTATCATATATAATTCTGGAAGCACTTAAAGAGGCGTCATTGACGCCTCTTCCTGCGTTCCCCATTGAACTCAAAGCAGCCACTACTGCGTCAATTACTTCCTGTGGTTTATGCATGGTAGTTGCTGCGTTATCTAAATATATCATAATTATTGTCCGTCCTTTCCTCTTCAGAAACTCCCAACCGTATACCTATAAGTATATGCTGAATTCCCTGTTCCGTCTAATTGAAATACCTTATAAACAGCGCCAGTTATAGATTAAGTCTATAACTGGCGCTGTTTGATTATTTTTCTACTGGATATACTTCTTTCACAACTTTGATAAATCTTTCTGCCGACCGGGATAACTGATAATTCTTGTTGTATACAAGATTAATATCCCTTCCCTTATCGGCCTTTGGAATCGGAAATGCAAGCACATATCCTGCTTCCGCCTCATCAGCTGTTGCCAGTTTGGATAATATAGAGATTCCCATTCCCTGACGGACAGATTTCTTAATCGTCTCCTGATTCTCGATACTTGCAATAATATCCAGATCCGACAAATCAACTCCTGCCTGTTTCAATTGCTTTTCCGCTTCTTTTCGGGTCCCGGAACCTTCTTCTCTTAAAATCACATGTTCTTCTAAAAGCCAGCTGATATCATCCGTCATGTGGTCCTTCAATTTCTGGTATTTCTCTGTATTCGGTGTAATAATAACCAGTTCATCTTTATAGAATGGCATGTATTTACAATGCTTCTTCTCCAACACAGTTCCTGTAAATCCCACATCAGCCATATGCTCTACAATCTGTGTTACAACCTTCGCGCTGTCCGTCTCCATAATCTTCAGCTGCTCTTCCGGATATTTTTCATTGAATCGCATCAGCACTTTCGGAAGAAGATACTGTGCCGGTATGGTAGAAGCTGCAATCGTTATACAATGCTTTCCGCCTTCTTCTCTGGTTCCAAATCGTTCATCAATCTTCTTTTCAAGATCTACCATTTGTCTTGCATATTTATACAGATCTTTTCCGTCTTCAGACAAACTGACTTCTTTTGTATTTCTAACGAACAGCCTTACATTGAGTTCCTTCTCTAAAGATGCAACGTGTGCACTGATCGTCGGCTGTGTCAGATATAACTTTTTTGCCGCTTTCGAAAAACTTCCTCCTTCTGCCACCTGGACAAAGGCTTCTAATTGCTTCAAATTCATTAGTACGCTACCCTTTCACTCTCTGCTCCTGTTTTCTTGGTTACCTTGATTCCATCCATATATTCAAGTATAGGTTTCGCACTTTTTCTACTAGTCTCAAAAATATCTCTTACCTGCGCAATCGTGATCACAGGATTCTCCTGAAGTTTCTCTTGAATCAGCTCCTTCGCATGCTGCATATATTCACTTAAAGTATACATATCGTCTGTAACCTTAACAATCTTCTGTTCTTCCAGGAGAATATTCAAAATATCATCTGCTATATCTCTGGATATTCCTTTGAGATCAATCTCAGAATAACGCACGAAATCATACTTTGCTTTTGCAAATGTATCTATCAAAATCTTAGATACTTTGCCATATATCTCATCTTTTCTTACTTCATATTCCGGTGTACACAAAAATTCTTCCACTCGTTTCAAATGTCCCTCATCAATGAGTTTTTCAATGATCTTGTCAAACACATTCGGTTTGATCTTTGGGAAATGTGTAACCTGAACTTCCGCTTTTTTCATGCCATAACGATACGGATACTTATCTTCATAATTCTTTAATGCCTGATTCAAGAGCTGGCCAGCCGCTCTTTTGCTGTCGGTATGCCATACATAGGTGTCCTTACGCATCGGAAATACGCAGACTAACCCTTGTTCCTCCAGTTCTTTGACATCTTCCTGTACTTCTTCAACAGAGAGCGCGGTTAATTTTGCCAGTTCTGTCATTGTGATCAATGTATCTTTGTGTTCTTTTACATGAAGTTCAATGACATCTGCTGTAGAACCAGATTCCTTGCGTTTCAATTCTTCGATGACCTCCTCACGGAATCGTCGCTTCACTCCTGGATTCGGTTCCAGAATCACGCCTCCGCCAATCGTTTCCATCGGTGAATAAAAACGGACAACGAACTTATCACCTCGTCTTACCGCAATCTCTTCCTCCAGCCGCAGCTGCACATAGCCACTCTCGCCCGGTCCAATCTCTTCCTTATCAAGCAAGACTGCACGACATAATATCTCACTGGTTCCAGTGAAGAAATGTAGCCTTGTATGGTTCGTCAGTATTCTCATAGATGACTCCAGGATCTGAAGTTTTACATCCAGAAGATCCGTATTCTTCATACTGTTTGGCGGCGCCAACACACAACCTCGTTTAATCTCCTTTTTCTTTACATTAGACAGATTGATTGCCACGCGCTGTCCGGCATAGCATTCATTCTTATCTTGTCCATGTACCTGAATACTGCGAATCTTACATTCCTTTCCAATCGGATACATCTCCAATGTATCTTCTTTCGTTATGGTCCCCGATACCAACGTACCGGTAATAATCGTTCCAAATCCTGACAATGTAAATGCACGGTCAATCGGAAGTCTTGGAATTGTCTGCACGTCTTTTGATACTACTTCGTCACTGGTCATATGCACAATCGTATCTATCAGCGAATCCAATCCTTCTCCTGTCGCTGCTGATACTTTTACCACCGGTGCATGTTCCAGAAACGTTCCGTGCAGCTCTTCTTTTACTTCTTCTTCTACTAATTCCAGCCATTCTTCATCTACCAGATCACATTTATTCAGTACGATAATGCTCTTTTCGATCCCCAGAAGATTCAGAATATCCATATGTTCTCTGGTCTGCGGCATAATCCCTTCGTCTGCGGCAATTACCAACAGAACAAGATCCATACCTACCACACCGGCAACCATGTTGTTAATAAATCTTTCATGTCCGGGAACATCAATAATTCCGGCACGATCTCCGCTTGGAAGATCAAAATACGTAAAACCAAGGTCAATCGTAATTCCTCTCCTTTGTTCTTCTTCCCAACGGTCTGTATTTCTTCCTGTCAATGCCTTGATCAATGTTGTCTTCCCATGGTCGATGTGACCTGCAGTACCAATAATTATATTCTTCATAACAGGCTGGTCTCCTCCAATATATCCAGTTCTTTTAACTGGCTGATGATTAATTTAAATGTCGTCTTATCCAAAGTACGGACATCCAAAAGAATGGTGTCATTGACCGTCCTTGGGATAATCGGAACCGGAAGATGTCTCATCCGTTCTTCCAACTCCGGTACACTGATCTTGTCTGGATGAATCGTCACTGCCATACTCGGAATCCGTTCCAGTGGAAGTGATCCTCCACCAATCTGTGATTCACATGGCTGCATATCTATTCTGGCCGGAAGTCCCGCACGTTTTAACATGCGGCTGAAACTTCTGGCATCATCCCTGATCTCTTCCAATGATCTGGTAATCATACGAAGTACCGGTATATTCTGAATTGCTTTCTCTTCAGACAGATACTCCTGCAGCACCAATTCCAATGTTGCCGCTGTAAATTTATCAATTCGAAGAGCACGGGTCAGCTGGTTCTTTTTCATCATATCGATATATTTTTTCTTTCCGATGATGATTCCGGCCTGTGGTCCACCCAACAACTTATCTCCGCTGAAACATACTACATCAGCACCTTTGGCGATTGACTCCTGTACCGTCGGTTCGTAAGTAATCCCATACTTGCTAAGGTCAATCAGCACACCACTTCCCAAGTCTTCAACAACCGGAAGATCATGCTCTTTGGCAAGCGGTATCAATTCATCAATACCTACGGTATCTGTAAATCCCACGATACGGTAATTACTCGTATGCACCTTCAAGAGTGCTTTTGTCTCTTCAGTGATTGCATTTTCATAATCATCATAATGTGTCTTATTCGTAGTACCAACTTCTACAAGTGTGGCACCACTCTGCTCCATTACATCCGGAATACGGAACTTACCACCAATCTCTACCAGCTCACCACGGGATACAACTACTTCTCCGCCTTTTGCCAGTGAACTTAGGATCAGCATCACCGCTGCCGCATTATTATTTACTGCCATGGCAGCTTCTGCTCCGGTAATTTTACATAATAATTTTTCAAAATGAGAATAGCGCTCTCCTCTGCGACCTTCTTCCAGATTATATTCCAGATTGGAATATCCGGTTGCAATTGCTGCAACTCGTTTCATATGCTCCTGGCTGATAGGAGCTCGTCCCAGATTCGTGTGGAGAATCGTCCCAGTCCCATTAATGACCATACGCATATTCGGAGTATGCATAGCTGCTACTGTTCTCTCAATATGCTCTTTCAAAAGATCAATCTGAGTCTTGGCTTTATCTTCCTCATCGCATTGACCGATATATTTTCGAAGCTTATCCATCTCTACATGGATCGCTTCCATGACCGTATCTCTGCTGTAATGAGCAATTAACTCCTGAATCGCTTCATCCTCCAGCAGAACATCTACCTTTGGAATACTGCGATATAATTCCTTCTTGTTCATCGTCTTTTCCTCTACATTCTATTCGTTTTAAAACAGACGGATTAATTTGTCACTTTTTTCTGCTACTTTTCCGATAATCGAAACCGTCGTATCCATAGCTGCATTGTCAAAATCACGCAGCATGTCCTGAAGATATTCAGGAGATACACTGATCAGCAGACCACCGGAAGTCTGCGGGTCATAAAGAAGATCAAGATAATGCTCTTCCACCGAGCCTGCTTCTACCTTACCGATAGAATATCCGCGGTTCTTATATGCACCTGCCGGAACAAGTCCCATCTTGGCATAATCGATCGCATCTGCAAAGTAAGCAATATCTTTTACATTTATTTCAAATGTTACATCACTGGCAGAAGCCATCTCCACACAATGTCCAAGAAGGCCAAAACCAGTAATATCTGTACACGCAGAAACATCGTATTTCTCCACAACCTGCTTTCCTTTCTTATTCAGAGACGCCATAACTGTCTGCGCTTCTTTGATGGCGGATGCCGAAGCCATCTCTGCCTTAATGGCAGTATTCACCACACCACTTCCAATCTGTTTGGTAAGCACGAGAATGTCTCCAGGTCTGCAGCCATAATTTTTAAATATCTTATCAGGATGTACAAAGCCGGACACACATAATCCATACTTAGGTTCATCATCTTGTACAGAGTGTCCTCCTACCAGTACCGCACCTGCTTCTTTCACTTTTTCCGCGCCACCCGCCAGGATGTCGCCCAAGATCGCCGGATCCAGACAATTCGGAAATCCGACTATATTAAGTGCCACTGCCGGTTCTCCTCCCATGGCCCATACATCACTCAGGGAGTTGGCAGCCGCAATCTGTCCAAACATATAAGGATCATCTACAATCGGAGTAAAGAAATCTACTGTCTGAATCATTGCAATCTCATCTGTCACTTTGTAAATAGCTGCGTCATCGGACGTTTCAATACCTACTATTAAATTATCATCATGGAACTGGGGCAGCTTACTCAGAACCTGAGCAAGGGTCTCCGGACCTATCTTGGCCGCTCACCCAGCCGTTTTTGATAATTGCGTTAATCTGACATCAGACTTCATACTTTTGTTCCTCCTAAAAATATTTTTGCCCTGCATAGCTTACTATGCAATGAAAAAAGCCAGCTCCTGCTGTCACAGGAGTCTGGCCGTCTTACTATACACCTTACATTATGGTTTAATAATCTTTCCTGCTTTTGCCATCGTTTCAACAATGCTGTACATATTGGTCACAGAACCAACAGCCAGTTTTTCTTTTAATCCATAATAATCCAGGCAAGTTCCGCAAGTCATAATCTCGACGCCTTGTGCCTCAAGAGATTTCAGATCTGCCAAAGAGTCAGATCCTTCTGTTGTCAAAGTAGCTCCTCCATTATAGAACAGCATGGTCTTTGGCAATGTATCAAGCTGAGTTACTGCAAAGATAAATCCTTTAATCAGGACTTTCCCCAGCTCATCATTACCACTTCCCATACGGTCAGAAGAAATGACTACAACAGTGTTGCTTCTTGCGTCTGGCATACAGGTCTCTTCTTCCTGTCCCTCTGCCTTTGGAGCACCTTCCATCTGAATCGTAACTTTAAATTCGGCATCCCCTACTTTTTCAGAAGAAACTTGTCCTCCGGCACTTGCTGCCATCTTTGTTACATTCTGCACAGCAATCTCATTGTCTACCAGGACTTCAATTGTCTCTGGACCTGTAAGTGCCTGCATTGCCTTTTTGGTCTTAATAACCGGGATCGGGCAATTATCTCCCATTGCGTTGACTGTAATCATGACGCTTCCACCTTTCTTTGCAGTCTTTTTACCCTCAACACTTATAGACATATTCTATCATCGTTCGCATAAAAGGTAAATGACTTTTTTGTAATAATATGTAAAAGTTTCCGAAAAAGGCTAGAATCCACAGGTACTATAGCCCCGCCCTCTTTCGTATTCTTTTATATCAATCACATGATATGCTCCATCGGCATAATACGCGGGCTTCATCTGCCCTTTCTTAAATACCGCAAGAAATTCTTGTAATGTATGAACTTCTTCTGGGAAATAGGTCGCACACACTCCAACCTTCTCAGGTACGTGGCAGTCACTGGATCCCAATGTAAAATACCCCAGTTCCATCGCGTATCTTGCCGCTTTCTGGCAGGCCTCTACCGAAGTACTCCCATTCAGAACCTCCAGTCCATCCAACCCCCTTACCGCGCGAAGGTTCTCTTCCAGGCCCCGGTTATTATTCCGAAACGGATGTGCCGCAAAACACACTCCACCTTGTGCTTTCACCAGATCAATGAAATCCTGCGCCGGGATTCTCTCTCTGGGATAATCCTCTATTCCAAACGCTACAATATCTCCTTGCAATGAAAAGAATTCAATTCCTACAAATATCGGGAATCCTGTTCTTGCCGAATATTCTGCCGCATAATCCTTCAGTCCCATATCATCATGGTCTGTAATACAGATGGCTCCCAGGCCTTTTTCTTTCGCAATCTGCACCATTTGATCTAATGTTAGAAAACTATCTTTTGAATATGTCATTTCATGCATATGTGTGTCTATAAACATACCCTATTCTCCTTCGCCACCTTAGTATCCCTTCTCACTATATATTATATAAATCCTTGGCCTCAGCTTCAAATAGAGTTTTTTTATATTTGATGGCTATATATAGATATTATCAATATTATTCCAAAAGAAATAGGTCTGAGATCAACTCAGACCCTGTAGCTCTTGCTGATTAGGCTTCCCTATTTCTTTCCTGTTCGTACTTGCTTTTAACTCTTCCTGCTTTTCTATATATTCCTGAATTGCTTCATTTAATGACAACATCTTTTCATCCAGTGTAGATACCATCTCGGCACACTCTCTCAGATCCCGACTGATATACTCTGGCGCATTCCCTTCAAATTTATAATAAATCTTATGTTCCAGGCTTGCCCAAAAATCCATGGCGATGGTCCGGATCTGTATCTCTACTTTGGTATCGACTACACTGTCCGACAAAAATATCGGCACAGATACCAGCATATGATAACTCTTATATCCACTTTCCTTGGGATTCTTAATGTAATCCTTAATGGAAAGTACTTTCAGGTCGCTCTGATTTCCAATCATCTCTGCAAGTCTGTAAATATCAGATGTGAAGGAACAGATCAGCCTGACCCCAGCGATATCGTTAACATACTTTACCATGTTTTCAATTGATATCTCGTATCCATTTCTTCTTAATTTTTTTACAATACTTTCCGGTGACTTTACCCTTGTCTTGATATGTTCGATCGGATTGTATTGATGTACATGCTGAAATTCGTCATTCAATATATCCAGCTTGGTTCCTACTTCTTTTATCGCGGCGCTATAAAGAAACATAATCGTCTTCCAGCTGTCTACATCTTCATAATTCTTGATTGCATTCTCCATGTAGCATCTCTCCTCTCATCGGGAAGAGCTAATTCTGTACTATGTTAAGTATAACATATGAACCATGGGATGTCATGGATTTCACAATTATTTAAGAAAGAGATTATATTTACACTTCTATGCAAAATTCTAATACTCAATTCCTTCTCTCGCCATCTTTCCCAGATCATAAGGATGCTTTACCTTGACCATCTTTGTGACATAATCTGCGATTTCTAAAAAGTCATTGGACACCTCATGTCCCGTCAATATAATCTCCAATCCGCGAGGCTTATGCTGAAGGAAACTGATAAGCTTTTCTTCACTGAGAACTTGCAGCTGCACTGCACACAGAGCTTCATCCAATAACAGCACATCAAACGGTGGACAGAACTTCACGATCTCGTCCAGTGCTTTATTATTATAATGACGCAGTTCTGCCTTCTCATCTCCATTCATTCTGCTTACGAACTTCACAGGTTCTCTTCCAGGAAGGCAGGTAATATTCGAGATAGACTCCAGAATCTTACGTTCATTCGAGGAATTATCTTTCAGAAATTGAAAAACAAGCACCTGAAGCCCACACCCGGCAGCCCTTACTGCCTGTCCCATAGCAGCGGTCGTCTTGCCTTTACCATCTCCATAGTATATGTGTATTCTTCCTGTGCCTGTCATAATCGTATCCCCGCTTTCATCCATTTTGAAATCATCAACGTTACTCTCATTATAGTATTCTATTGCAAAATTGTATAGCAGAGATTTTATTTTGTTGTCTTTCTACTACATATCCAGCTTCATATCTCCAAACTGAATCCAGCCTTTTTTCCGCATGAATTCAGAGATACCCAGAGTCACGATTGCCGGCAGAATAATCTGGATGACCAGAATCTTTATCAGAACTACTGATGCTGATTCTGTCGTGATCATCGTCTGCCACGTCATGATCTGTCCCACGAGACCCGCCGTTCCCATACCAGAACCTGTCGCATTGCTGGTCATATGCAATACCACCGTTCCTACTGGACCTAAAATCGCACTGGATAAGATGACCGGCAGCCAGATCACTGGTTTCTTCACAATATTCGGAACCTGAAGCATAGACGTTCCAATTCCCTGGGCTAATAGACCTCCGATCTTATTCTCCCGATAGCTTGCCACTGCAAACCCTACCATATTACAGCAACATCCTACCGTTGCAGCACCTGCCGCAAGACCGGACAAATTCAGAATAATCCCCAATGCTGCCGAACTGATCGGAAGTGTCAGAATCATTCCCATCAATACGGATACCACGATACCCATCAAAAATGGCTGTTGCTCTGTTCCCCAGTTAATCAGCGAACCAAGCCATGCCATAAATCCAGAGATCGGCGGCCCAAGAATCAATCCCACAGTCGCACCCGTTCCAATCGAAACGATTGGCGTTACCAAGATATCTACTTTCGTCTTTCCAGCCACCATATGTCCAAAGAAAATACCTACATATGCTGCAATAAATGCTCCCAGAGGTTCTCCTGGTCCGGCGTAAACCATTGCTCCATCAACCAGAACCGTTCCAGCCAACAGCTTGCTCGCGAATGCACCGATCATTCCAGCCGTTGCTGCCGAAACCACTACCAATGGGGATTCCTTGAATCTATAAGCCACTGCCACACCGATACCCGCACCGGTCAGTGAAGCTGCTACCTTACCAATTACAAAAATCATATCACCGACTGTACCACCCATCAGTGTGCCGACCTGTTGAATGATTGTACCGATAATCAACGTGGCGAACAAGCCTTGCGCCATCGCACTCAATCCATCAATAAAAATCTTATCTAATGCCTTTTTAAACCTTTCCATACCCTTCTCCTCATAGTCTATGTACTTTTACAACTGTCTTGTCACTTGACAAGTCTAGCATAGTATAAGGTGGAAATCAAGCCATCCCCTTTACAGTTTTTTCAAAAAAATATATACTTTTATGTATTCATAGGGAAAAGCGAGGTATACTTTTATGTTTCGATTATGGGGAAAAGAATTTAAGGACAATAGAATGATCCGGGATACCGTCATCTGTGATGATTCGGACGATACCCGGACCCATAAGATTTTTCACGCGCTTGATGCCATATGTTATGAATTTGATCTGAGCAAACCTATCTGGCTGGATTCTACGATTGCGGAATTCAAACGTCATGACAAAGCGCGGTTTACACAGGATAATTTTGTGGATTCCATTGATTTTGACTACCTGGAAATCCATGTGATAGAAGAATAATACAATCCTCTATTCATTTCGTATTGCAGCCAATGGGCTTAAGTTCATGGCACGAAGTGCCGGGAAGTATCCGGCAGCTACTCCGACCAGCATGGCAAATCCCATGGACAATAATACCAGCCACCATGGTATATAGGATATGTTTCCATCGATTCCCATGGCTGCTCCATGACCAGTCAGGAAGTTGATCACGCCCGACATCAAGAAGCTTAGGATATTGCCAGCAATACCGCCAATCAAGCCAATGAATGCTGCTTCCAGCAAAAACATCTGCTTTATATTTTTAAGACTGCATCCCAACACTTTGATGACACCAATTTCTTTGGTACGTTCATATATGGACATCATCATGGTGTTGGCAATTCCTATGGCGGCTACCAGAAGTGATACCGCTCCGATTCCTCCCAGAACCGCCTGTACAATGGCGAACTGACTCTTCATGCTATCCAGATATTCTGCATTGGTCTCCACATTATAGCCCATTTCACGGATAACGGAAGCCACCGCATCCACATTCTCAATATCATCTACCTTGATCTGTGCATAAGAATAACAAAAGTCTTTGTATGGTTTTCCTGACTTTGTAGTAGGCTGCCCAGGGATGACTCTTCCTGAGAATTCTTTTTTCAGTATCTGTTTTAACGTATCCAGATCACAGTATATATTGTAGTAATTGGCATTATATTCTTCCGGACTTCCTTCTACAATTCCACAAGCTTTTACGACATGCTTTTGTACCGATTGTACAACCACCTGCTGCCCGTCGATTCCATCCACTGTTTCAGCAGTTGCTCCATTGCTTCCAGATTCATTATTCTGACTGTTATAATAAGCATCCTGATCTAGAATCATGAATAAAGAGTCTTTTGCGAAATCAATATCCGGTAATTCACCAGTCTCATAATACCCCTGATCTGTCCCTTTTTCATAGAACATCGTCGGAATTCCATTTCCATATACCAGCTCCAAGTGTCCACTATTCACATTCGGGAGTGTACCTTCAGCCAGTGGTATGTTCTTTGCTTTCAGAGCTCCAGGAGTCATAGCGACCAACTGCCCCCAGCCTTCATATTTTCCCTTTAATAAGATAACTGAAAGTTCATATACTGGAGATGCCATAGCCACATGCTCCAGATCCGCCAACTGAGCAACCGATTTGTCATTGATATATTTTGTAGATTCTTCTTCATCAGACGAATGATACATCATAGATTCCCCGGCCTGCGCTCCTGTTACTTTTATAGTAGTAAGGCCGCCAGACTGTTCTACTTCCCGATAGAGAGACTGCTGCATGCCAAGCCCCAGCGAGATCATAACAACAATGGATGCCGTACCGATCAATACCCCTAGAACTGTCAGAAATGTTCTTAATTTACGCCGTTTTAAATTACTGCTGCTCATCCTCAGAAGGTCCATCCAGTTCATCCAGCAACGCCTCCTCTTCTACTAATGTCTGTTTTTTCTTCTTTTTTCGAATGATGATCACTGCTGCCGCGATGACTGCTAATGCAGCAACAAGAATCAAGATTGGAATGACCGGGATTCCTCCCTTATCTTCCGTCTCCATATCCATGGCTGCCAGATCCGACTCACTGGCTTCTGTAACTTCCAACTGAAAGTCCTTCGTCATCGTCTTGACCTCACCGGCTTCATCCTCATAGCTCAATGTCATCGTAATCTTGGCAGGTCCTTTTGTCGCTTTCTTTCCTTCTACCATTGCATCTATAGAAGCGCTTGCGCCAGATTCTACATTGCCTACAAATACCTCTTCTTTGTCAATACAGCTTCCTTCAAAAGTAGCCTTTACATTATACAATTTAATCTTTCCAAGATTGTATAGATTACACATCACGTTGGCTTCCTCGCCCACTGCAATGCTCTCCGGGCTAATCTCAAATTCACTGAATTCGAATCTCGCATCCTGCTTGACCGGAATCGATATACTGGACGTTGCTTCAATCTGAGTCGCACTGGAATCCTCATACTTCATGCTCATATCGATACTGTAAGGCTTCTGAAGAAGGTCAGCTTTTGCATTGAGCTGAATGGAAATATCTGCTGTTCCATTAGCTGCGATTCCTTCCAGATAGATAGAACTTGATCCTGACGCCGGAAGAAATGCAGGTGCTGCTGTCTGTTCATCACTTCCTTCTGTCGGTGCACTCAGGTCAAATAACATATTGCTGACTCTTGTAGACTTTGAAGTATTTTTCAAATGAATCGTTAATGTAAAGTTGCTGCCTGCCCGTACTTCTGCTGGATCCGTGGTAAATCCTGTAACGATCACTCTCGGAACCGAACCCGAGCCCGCAGATCCGCCGCCGCTGTATGACACACCACCATTACTGAATCCGCCTGCATCTGCTTCCATTCCATAGCTTCCGCTTTGCAGGGAGGCATCCGCAGGAGCTGCTGCCTGCTGTCCTTCCTTCTGACTTGGCTTCGTATCTTCCGGTTTTGCCGTTGTATACACCTTAAACTCGTGAGATGCTTTCACCTCATTCTCTGCCGTTAATACAAACTGAAGCGTATATTCTGTAGATGGCACATCTTCTCTTTGCACAAATTCAAAGGTAAAGTCACAGGATTTCCCTGCCGGAATGACATCCACAGACTGCTTATAATCCTGATATTCTGTTTTAAATGGCCAGGACTTGCCGCTATCTCCTAATTCTGGTGCCAGAGCGACCTGACTTAGTGACTGTGATGTACTGTTTGTCACGGTAATCGTCCATTTCTGCGACAGTCCAGCCTGAAATACTGGTTCCTTTCCATCTTTTGCTTCGATAGTGATGATTTCCGGCGAAGCTGCCTGTATCTCAGCTGGTTTCACCATCGTCACCACCAATGCTGCCATGCAGAATCCTGCCAATACTTTCTTTAATCGTTTCATGTTCAATCCTCCCTCTCTTGATTGCTGCGGTTATCCTCTATCTTTAATATCTTTCCATCTCGTATATGAAAAACCCGATCCGCATAAGTTGCCAGATGTGCATCATGGGTTACCATAACAAGCGTCTTCTTCTGTTCTTGCACCACCCGCTGCATCAATTCCATTACTTCCTCGGATGTGTGAGAGTCCAGATTACCAGTCGGCTCATCAGCAAATATGATCTTCGGATTCACCACCAACGCTCTTGCCACACCGACTCTTTGCTGCTGTCCGCCAGACATCTGATTCGGCAGATGGTTTTTATGTTTCTTCAGATTTACCAGTTCCAGCATCTTATCTGCTTCTTTCATACGAACTTCTCTTGGCACCCCGCGAAAGCTCAAAGGCAATGCGACATTCTCCAGCGCATTCATGGTACCAAGAAGATGAAACGACTGAAAGATGAACCCGACATTCTCCCGGCGGAACCGCACCAGTTGCTCTTCATTCAATTTCTCTATATGATGATGGCTGATGATCACTTCCCCTTTGGTAGGCTTTTCCAGTCCTGCTAACATGTTCAGAAGCGTAGATTTACCTGACCCGGAAGTACCCACGATCGCGCAAAATTCCCCTTCGTAGATCTCAAAGTCCACACCATCCAGAGCCCGAACAAATTCGTCACCTACCCGATACAATTTATAAAGGTTTTTTACTTCGATTACTTTATCCATAGGCTCCTCCTCTCTTGATTCTGCCTACAGTATACGGTATAAAAACAAATTCTTTCGATAGAAATTCTGAAAGATTTCTTAATATTGCAATTTATGGAGGAAAGTAATATAATAGACGTGTTGACAGAAATGTCACTCATAGATATTCATTGATACAAGCAGATATGGTTCATCGGTAGAACGCTAGCTTCCCAAGCTGGAAAGGCGGGTTCGACTCCCGTTATCTGCTTTAAATTATTTATCTGCTTTTATGTATATACCATTCGATTCTATTGATTTTATTTAAAATTCTATTTTCTTAAAAATCCCAATTTAAAATAATATATTTGCCCAGGGAGCCGTTGAGGCGCTATGTCAGCCGCCGAACACAAGAAAGGAGGTTGATGCTATGGTTACATACAATGATTTATTTACATTTGTAATTATGCTTTGTACCGTTATGACTCTTGTCATAACTATTTTCAGGCGAAAAAAATAGCGCCCCTGTCCTGGTAAGATAAGGCGCTATTCTAAATAACACTTATTTTCCGGCGGTCATTCTTCATCTGACCAACGGCTCTCTCGTTAAATATATTATACGCATTCTCCAAAAACGTGTCAACACTTTCTAAATCTATCTCTCCATTCTCTCCATTCTATAATATAAAGGCAAACAGGATTGCGCTTACAAGTGGAATAGTAACCACTGATGCAAGGGTACTGGTGAAGACACAGGCGGATGCCAATGCCTGATCGCCATGATATTTTGCGGCAAACATGGTCGTACTGGCCGCTGCCGGCATAGCAACAATAATTGCCACAATCCCAATCATAAGTTGATTGGAAATAAAAAGCCTCATAATCAGCGCGATGAATATCGGTGCTGCCATCATCCGCAAAACTACTGCCAGATACACCCGCCACATCCGGGTCATGTAGCGCCCAGATGTGAATGACAGCGCACAGCCAATGGAAACCATACTTAGAGGACTTGTTACCTGATCTACAAATCCCAGAAAATCTTTTAAAAAATCCGGAATCTGGATATTTACCATATAAAAGGCACAGGCGGCAACGGAACTGATTACCATTGGCGTCAGGAACACTTTTACATCCAGCGGATGATTTTCATCTTTTTTTACGAATAATGTGACACCATACGTATAGGAAAGTGTTGTAAATACCATATTGACCACAGCCGCATAAAAGATCGCATTTTCATCAAATATAATCCGAATGACCGGATAACCGATAAAAGCAGAATTACTGAACAATATCATGAATTCACAGATTCCTTTCTGGATATCAGGAATCTGGAACAGGCAGGTCAGAATTTTCGACAGAAAAATCATTATCAACGCAGCAAAACCTGCCTTGATAAGGAGAAGGATAACCTGCCCATTACTCAAGACCCTACTGCTCTTAAAAACGGAATACAAGATTGAACATGGCATCGTCAGATTCAATACGATTTTCGAAAGAAGTCCATTGGAATCTTCATTCATGCATCCTGTCTTTGCACCGATGAAACCAAGTCCTACCGTTAAAAACAGGATTGCCATTTGAGAGATGATCGGTATCATATTCATAACAATATACCTTATCCCTTCCGATATCCCACATCAATATCCACGATATTTTCATAATCTTTCCCCTGCATGTACTTCTCATAATTCTGAACAACAAAATCCAGGATTCTACAGATACTTGGGCTGTCTTGCTCATGTACATTGCCGGATACATGCGGCGTAATCATGACCCTCGGCTGCTTCCACAGCGAATGATATTGCGGCAACGGTTCCGGATCTGTGACATCCAACCCAACTCCCCACAGCATTCCTTCTTTCAGCACTTCCAGAAGATCTTCCGTAACAATCAGATTGCCGCGCCCTACATTGATCAAGATTGCATCCTTTTTCATCAGATGGAGGCGTCTTTTATCCAACAGATGTCGTGTCTCCAAAGTATCCGGAAGACTGCAGGAAACAACATCAGCCAACGGAAGATATTGGTCTAGATCATTCAGCGTAATCATCTCATCAAAATAATCGGGATACTCCCGCTCTCTTCTGCGGATGCCTATGATTTTCTTGACAAAAGGACGCAAACGTTTGGCAAGCTCGCATCCAATATCTCCCGCACCAAGGATCAAAACTGTGCTTTCTTCCAGTGTCTTATCAAAACCAGCCATTTTCCACACCCCCCTGGACTGGTGGTTCTGATATTGAGGCAACCTTTTACACAACGCCAGAATCATCGCCATCTCATGCTCTGCAATGGCAGGTCCATAAGCGCCCGTCATATTGCACAGTACGGCCCCTTGCCGGAACACTTCACACGTCACATACTGTCGAACCCCAGACCACGTGGTCTGCATCCATCTAAGGTTCTGACAAGCATTCAAGTCTTCCGGCTCAGGGTCACCGAGCAATACATCCGCACACTGCAGAGCAGAAATATATTCATCGCGCGTCCAGGAGGAATCATAAAAGACTACATCGCTTTTTCCCTGCGATGCTGCCATAATTCTCTTTCGATACTCTTCATCAAGTGGCAAAAGGACTAATGTATTCTGCATCTTTTTCCTCCTTTTCGTTTCATATTATGAGGCCAGATTATTTTGAAACAGCATCCATATTCTTGGTAACGATCACATCACTGTCGAGTCCACAGACATTGGAGATAACGACCTGATTGATCCGTACCGGTGCTGTCAAACGTACTTTTTGGATTTCCTTCATAACATTAAAAATCTCTTTTTTCGGTATTGCTTTCGTCAGGCGCACACTACACAGCGGCAGCTCAGCCCCTGAAATAGAAACAGTTGTGGCGATTGTTCTTCTCGGATCTTTCAATTCCTGATTAACGTACTCTTCTCCTCGCTTACATAGATTACCGGAGACAATAATCTCTTCTCCTTTTTTCTGAGTCTCAATCACACAGCCATTTGGACATATAATACATGTAAAGGTTCTTTTCTCATCTTTCATATACAGACACCTCTATTTTCTCGTCAGCCTTTATTTTTTCTGCCGGAACTACAAACTGAATCATTTCCGCAGGATTTGCCTTTGGAAGTTTTACTGTCTTTAATTCCACATCTCCCTGCTTCACTGTCACACAACATTTTTTCAATGGTTTGCGCACACGCATAGACAAGCCAAAGTCTTGCTGTCCACTGACTTTCTGTGGAATCACATGACCAATGGCAGCATCTGGTTCTACCGTAATATCGCATTTCGGCAATTCCCCATCTTTCAGATATGCAGCAACACCATCTGCCAGACGTTCTGCTTCCTGAGAAACGAAATCTACCAGATCATGAACATGAAGAACATTTCCTGCCGCAAAGATTCCCGGTACACCTGTCTGATAATTTTCATCGACAACTGCACCTTTGGTCCTGTTATCCAGAAGAACTCCGGCTTCTATAGACAATTCATTTTCCGGAATCAGTCCTACCGACAATACCAGCGTATCACAGGAGAAGTCTTTCTCCGTTCCTGGGATTGGGCGCATGTTCTCATCCACCTGTACAACGGTCACTCCCTCAATACGTGTATCGCCTTTAATATTGACTACGGAATGACTCAGATATAACGGAATATCATAATCATTCAGGCACTGCTCAATATTACGCGGAAGACCGCTTGGATATGGCAGTACTTCAAACACAGCTTTTACGTGCGCTCCTTCCAGAGTCATACGTCTTGCCATGATCATTCCGATATCACCGGAACCCATAATAATGACCTCTTTACCAACCATTGTGTTAAACAGATTAATGTAACTCTGGGCAACACCTGCATTATAGATCCCAGATGGACGTGAGCCTGGAATTGCCAGCGCACCTCTTGTACGTTCCCGGCATCCCATCGTTAAGATTACTGCTTTAGCCTGGACTTGAAGCAGACCATCCTGAGTAGCTGCCGTCACGATCTTATCTCCTGACAGATCTATAACTGTAGCATTAGTAATATAAGGGATCTCCAATTCCTCTACCATATCAATAAAACGCTGTGAATATTCCGGTCCGCTCAATGTCTCACCAAAACGTGTCAGACCAAAGCCATCATGAATACACTGACGCAGAATTCCACCTAATTGCTTTTCTCTTTCAATGATCAGGATATCATCAATTCCCTGCTGTTTTAATTTCACCGCTGCTGCAAGTCCTGCAGGACCACCTCCGATAATTACAACATCATGCTTCTTCATCTGGTCTCACCTCCCCTACGAACATATAGGCATTCTTCTTATTTAAAAGTATCTCTGTCTTGTCTTTATTCAATTCCTGCTGAATCTGTGCTGTGATTCTGGTTTCACAATATCCGCCCTGACAGCGTCCCATGGTTGCACGAGTACGATACTTAATTCCACTGACTGTGCTGACTCCAAGAATATTGTGAATTGCCTGCTTGATCTCGGCTTTTGTAACGCATTCACACCGACAGAAGATCTCACCATAATCCGGATTCTTTTTAATCAGTTGATCCTGAACCTCTTTACTCTGTTCTGCAAAACGAACAATTCCTTTTCGAACAGGATTAAAATCAGGATTTGATGTAAGTTTTTCTGAATTCTTAATCTTTTCCACGACACGTCTTGCAAGCGGAAGAGCACTTGTAAGACCAGGTGACGTAATACCAACAACATTGACTGTACAAGGAACTTCTTCCTTCGTCTGAATCTGGAAATCCAGTTCTTCATCAGAATCCGGATTCTCAAGTGTCGGGAATACACCTGCATAGTTTCGGATGTAATATTCTTTCCTTACATATGGGAACAATTCCGCGCCCATCTTGCCAAGATGCTGGATCATTCCCTGTGTTGCATCGTAGTTCACATTTTTTCCAATCATCTCAATGGTAGGTCCTACCAGAATATTTCCATCAATCGTTGGTGTTACATGAACATCAAATGCACCTGCTTCATTCGGTGTCGGATAGATTGGACGGGACAGTTTATCACCAACACGTTTGTCCAGAATAATATATTCTCCTTTTACTCTGTTCGGTTTATAAGAATCATATCCCAGCATCTCTGCAATCTTATAAGAATAAAGTCCTGCACAGTTTACGATCCAACGTGCCGAAACTGTTTCTTGTGTTGTTGCAATTTCGTAACCATCTGCACTCTTTGTGATACCTGTCACCTCATGATCAAAGAAATGTTTTACTCCGTTCATTGCTGCATTTTCTGCTAATGCAATCGTATAGGAGAACGGACAGAGAATTCCGGCAGAAGGTACAAAAATAGCAAATTCTCCCTGCGCATTTGGTTCCATCTCTTTCAATTCGGATTCATCCAACATACGAATTCCCGGAATTCCATTGTCTAATCCACGCTCATACAAAGCTGTCAGACGCTTCCGTTCCTCTTCTCCAGAACCAACAATGAATTTCCCGCATCGTTTGAACGGTACATCCAACTCTTTTGCTACCTGTTCAAATTCTGCATTTCCTTCCATACAGCATTCCGTACGTAAGGTTCCTCGTTTATGCAGAATTCCTGAATGCAGCAGACCAGTATTGTGTCCGCTGACACCGTTGCAAACATCTAATTCTTTCTCCAACACACAAATCTTAAGCTGATATCGTGAAAGTTCTCTGGCAACGGCATTTCCTACTACTCCACCGCCGATAATGGCGACATCAAATCTTCCATCCATAATCAAACCTCTTTTTCTTCATCCAGATAACCGATCTGTATCGCTCCCATTGGATAGATTGCGACAACCGGATCTTTACCTTTGTACTTTTCCATTAGCTGCTCTAAAATTGTGTCCCAGTCTGGATAGACTTCCGGCACTTTTCCTTTATAAAATTGGCGGATATCTATCTGAGAGACTCCGTCTGAATAGATCATTGTCTGAATTCCTCTTAACTCTTGCGGAGGAATATTATCATCATGCGGAGAGAACAATCTCATTCCCGGGCCAAACAAAGAGTGAAATCCCGGACCTTCGCTGGCTGCTGTCATTGCAACGATCGTTCCATCCTTGCGCACACACGCTTCTTTATGATGCCCCAATACTGCAAAACATGTTCCAATCTGTGAATACTCCGTATCTTTCGGGAACGCCGAAAGCACTGAAATATCTGCATCTGGAACCAATTCTGTTTTCAGTAATTTTGCTGCACTTGCACAGGCTTCTCTGTGTGCTTTGATAAAATGCCCTGCATATGCATCTGCAACTTCCATCTTATTATTCAGGACTACATTCAGTATGAAATCCAATCCTACTTCTCCAACAATATGTTCCATGTTCTTACGCATTGGATTATCAGGATTACAAGTGCTTGTCATAAATGACATACTCTTACTTTTATCTGAAAAGACAAGAGTATGATTGCTTTCTAAAGTTTCAATTCCACCGATTCCCGGAATGACTGCTTTTGCTCCGCCAGAATAACCAGCTAACGTATGAGGAACAATACACCCAACAGCGATTCGAAGTTCTGCATCCATGAAATTCTTATTAATTTTAATGACTTGATTTTCATCTGGTACTGTAACAAGATCATCCGCAAATGGAGAATGGTTCAGTACTGCGACATGATCCATCACCCATTTTCCCACTTTGATCGTCATCTCCTGTTTCGTCATCGGACGATGTCCACCTAACGCCATCAGCACCTTAATCTGCGAATATTCCATACCAGCTGCCACTAATCTTTCAATGACAATTGGTAATAAGAGTGCTCCCGGTGTCGGCCTGGATATGTCATCTATGATAATACAGGCGCTCTTTTTGCCGGCTGCCAGCTCCTGCAAAGTCGAAGTTCCTATTGGATGATCTAGCCTGTCTTCAATCTGCTGCCTGGACATCGACTCTTTTTCCTGCATCTCGCACAGATGAACTTTCCAATTATCCGGAAATAATAATGTTCTTGTCGATTGCTCATACCATTGTCCCCACGGTATCTGAATTTTCTGCATAGCTTACCTCCTATATATTCACATGATCTTTTATTAAAAATATATCGGTTTTCCTTGTTCTGCCGAGCGGTAGATTCCTTCCACGATTTGTGCTGTTACATATGCCTCTTCTACTGTCGGGTCATAGATCTTTCCATCCATCAACTGCTTCATAAATTCTTCATGCTCCCGCTCTGACGCTGACATAGTGCGGTCTTTTGGAGTCAGAGAACGGTAAGATTCCTGGATTTCATTCGTCGTAATGCACATCTTTCCACCCATTTCATGAATGAATGTCACACCATCTTTTTCTCTTAATTTCAATCCTGCATTTGCCCCAAACAGATCTAGGCTCGCTTCTTTTTCTTCCTCAACATTTAATGCATACGAAGCCTCTACGGATAAGGTCATTCCATTTTCCATCACAACAAAACCCAATGCCAGATCTTCTGTTTCAATTTTTTCTGAATCCCAGTTTCCCCACAGATTAGCCTCACTTCCGCGCTTCACAAGCTGATGATGTGCGGTACCTGCTGCATAGACCGGTCTGACATTGCCAGTCAGCCAAAGTGCCAGATCGATTGCATGAGAACCGATATCCATCAACGGTCCGCCACCTTGTACTGCCTTATCGCCGGCGGCTCCCCAAGTCGGAAAAGCTCGCCGCCGAATGGCATATGCTTTTGCATAATATATATCCGATATGACTCCTTCTTCAAACAATCGCTTTGCGTACTGTGCCTGATTCGTATAATGGTTTTGATACGATATATGTAACATTTTTCCATATTTTCTTGATGCATCTATCATTTTCTTCGCATCAGAGGATGTAATTGCCATCGGCTTTTCACAGATTACATGCTTCCCGCTCTTCAATGCATCGATGGAATATTCAGCATGTGTATCGTTCGGGGTCCCGATAAAGACGATGTCAATATTGTCATCGTCCCAAATCTCTTCCACACACTCTGCAACCACCGTGTCATCAGAGCCAAATTCTTCTTTACATGCATCTGCTGCATTCTTGCTTCTATTATAAAGCTTCTTTATATGAAGTCTTGAATCTTTTTTAGCAAGCGGCAAATGTTTTTTCTGCGCAATCGCACCGCAACCAATGAATGCGGCATTCAATACAGAGTCCATACTCGTCTCTCCTAACCTTTCACAGCTCCTGAGGTAACGCCCTTGATAATATACTTCTGGAATACCGTAAATATAAGTACCGGTGGAATAATACCGATAATAGAGGACGCTGCCATAATATGCCAACGAATCGTCGTATCTGACAACAAACTATAAATCGTCAATGTCAATGGATAATCATTTACATTGGACAACAAGAACAGTGGAACAACAAATTCATTATAGCAGTTTACAAATACAAAGATTGCTCCTACTGCGATTCCAGGACCACTGATTGGAACAATTACTTTGGTCAACAGTTTCAGATAATTACAGCCATCAATGGCCGCCGCTTCATCCAATTCCTTCGGAAGAGAGGCAAAATAGCCATAGTGAATGTTTACAACCAGGGCCTGATTCATTGCTGTATATACAATTACCAGTACAAAAGGAGAATTTAACAGTCCCAATGTATTAAACATTCTGTATAATGTTGGCAAAATTACGATACCTGCCATCATCTGCGTAAGCAGCAGAATGAATCGAATCGGCCGGCGCATCTTAAAGTCATATCTTGCGAGTGCAAATGCTGCCGGTACAGATATTAAAGTTGTCAAAACAGTGGCTGCTGCCGCATACAGGAAACTATTGAAAAGTTTTCCTTTGATCAGCATAAATGCATCTACAAAGTTTCTCCATTCGAAATGATGCGGGAACAACTGTGGCTCCAACAGATTCGAATACGGCGTCAACGCGATAATCAATGCGGTATAAATCGGGAGTATTGCAAATACACAGAAGATAACGCACAAGATTACCATTAAGATCTTTCCCATCGTTTTTTTCGTACGTTTCATTCTGTCTCCTCCTTATCTATAAATTTCCAGTAGAAGAGCGTAATAATAACCAGAATAATAATCGCAATCATTGACCATGCAGATGATGTTCCCTGATTCTTCAGACTGAACATCTCTCGATAGATTCTCATAGAAATTGTCATTGTAGCATCCACTGGTCCTCCACCTGTCATACCGTAAATAATATCGAACACGAGGAATGTCCATACAGTCAGTACCGTCAATGTACTTGATGTAATCTCCTTTAAGTTCGGAAGTGTCACATAGAAAAAGTTCTGTATTGCGTTGGCTCCATCCACGCGAGCTGCTTCATATTGGTCTGCCGGTATCGTGGTAAGTGCTGAATAATAATTCATAAACGCAAATGGTGTTGCACGCCAGATACGTGCCACAACAACCGCAACTAATGCATGGTCATAATCCAGAAACTGAATGGATTCATCAATAATACCCAATGATTTTAATGCCACGTTAATAATACCAAAATCCTGATTATATACAAATCGCCAGCAAGATGCGACGATAATCAAAGGAATGGCGTAAGGCAAAAGATTAATTGCCACAACAGCCTTTTTCCCTCTAAATGTCTGATTACAGATCAAAGCCAGTGCTAATCCCAGAACCATCGCTGGAATTACAGAGCCAAATGTCCATATCAATGTGGTAATAACTGTTGAAGGAATATCACCTTTAATAATTTCGAAGTTTTTCAATCCGACAAAGGTTCCTGCACTGGAACCGGTAAAGCCGCGGAATGCACTAATACAAACGTTAATTAACGGATATGCATAGACAAAACACAACAGTATTAACAGTGGTGCCAGTGAACCTATAATTCTCTTTCTTTGGGTCGATCTCAAAACAACACCCCCTTAATTCAAATGGGGGATGCCTCATGCTACCGATGAGGCATCCCCGCAAGTCCAATCGTTAGCTTCTCTATTCGTTGCGGCTCGTTACTTCTTCTACAGCAGCAACAGCTTCATCCATTGCTTCATCTGCGGAAATCTGTCCCAGAATCATCTTCTGCCAAACTTCCTCTAATGCTGTATAGTATGCAGACGGTGTCGCACTGTTCTTTCCGATCATTCCGTAAAGCTTCCAATCCTGTGCTTCATTATAGAATACCTTCCAGTAATCATACTGGAATGCTTCATTATCAAATTCTGAATCATAAAGTGGAGCAGAACCATATGCAAGATGATGCGCCTCTAATTGTTCTGGACTCATCAGGAACTCAATTAATTTTGCAGATGCTTCTGCAGTCTCATCGCGAGTAGCAATCCATCCATTTGTTCCTGCCCATGTAATCTGTTCTCCATTCTCATTAATCGGCATTTCTGCGATTCCGATGCAGCTGTTATCCAGATCATCTCCATAAGCTTCTGTAAATGTTGTTACAGCCCAAGGACCATCAATGATCATTCCAAGTTCTCCGTCTCTTACTAACGGACGTAATTCTCCACGGCCATATTCTGTAGGTGAAGTCTGGAAATATTGTGAAAGTTCTTCTACATACTCTAATGCTTCCATACCTTCATCCGTGTCAAATAATGGCATACTGTCTTCATCAAGGACTTCTGCATCTGTAGCCTGATTAATAAATACTCCTACAAATTCTTCCAAAGTCTCAGAACCGGTAATTGCCGGGCATCCGATTCCTGGCTTACCTGTCTTTTCATAGATTGTCTTAGCACAATTCAAAAGTTCATCCCATGTTGTCGGTGGTGAATTCGGATCCAGTCCTGCTTCTGTAAATAAATCTTTGTTGTAGAATAATACAAACGTATCAACTGAACTTGGAATATAGTAAAGTGCATCTTCTCCTGTATCTACCAGGTCCCATACACTCTCTGGAATTCGCTCGATGAGCTCATCACTGATATAGGATGACAGATCAACCAAATGCGGATTAGCAGAAGAATCATACAGCTTGTTGTCCCACCAGAAGATTACATCTGGCTGTGTATCAGCTTCAAAATATGTAGCATATGTCTGAATCCATCCAGCCCATGATTCATACATGATCTCTACTTCGATATCCGGGTTCTCTTCTTCAAACGCTTCAACAGCCGGTTCAATAAAAGATTTTACTTTTTCTTCATCGCCAGGTCTTAAGACTGTGATCTTTGTCTTTCCATCGCTTGCACCGGAATCCCCGTCGGATTCACCGGAGTCACTGGATTCACTGCTTCCACATGCAACCAGTAAAGAGCCAAGCAGCACGACACACAATAACATACTCACGAATTTCTTTAATTTCATAAATTAACCTCCCATCTAATACATCATTTTTTCTTTTTATAATAACTTTCTCAATTTCATATCTGAATCTAAGACCAGGCTAACTTCCGATCACCGTGCTGCCTTTCCCTGGTCTAGTTATTATACGTTGGAACTGCTACAGTCTGCTGCAGCAGTTCCTGTCCGTTCTAAAATAATTATGCAAGATATCCATACTCTTTTAATGTAGCTTTCAGACGATCCATTGTCTCATCCGGTAACTCAGACAATACAGGCTTGCGGCAATATCCAGCATCTACACCACGAAGTTTCAGACCTTCCTTGATGATCTGAAGCCACAGTACATCACCATTAGAATCAGCTTCTGAGAACAGATGCAGATATGGACGGATCAATTCTGTATGAGCCTTCATAGCTTCTTCCATCTTTCTCTCTTTTGCAAGATGGTAAACTGTGCTGTTCTCCTTCGGGAACAGGTTACCTGTACCACATACCCATCCATCGCTCCAGCAGCTTAATGTCTCAACTGGGCATACATCATATCCGTAGAAGATAGCGAATCCATCATCGGTCAGATGACGAAGGTTCTGCTGACGGAATACATCTGCCTGACGCTCTTTTACTGCATCGATGCATCCTTCGTTGTACAGCTTAGCCATGAATTTATCACTCAGTAAGCATGTAGAATAGTATGGGTTGTGATATAACATTACAGGAATATTGATTGAATCATGGATTGCTTTGTAGTGAGCAACTAATTCCTTCTCGTTTGGAGCCATATACCAAGGAGTAACAGCCATGATTCCGTCTGCTCCATCTGATTCTGCTGCCTGAGACATCTTGATAACATCTGTTGTACGGTAAGCACCTGTAGAGGCAATTACTTTAATGTTGTTATCATGAGCAGCTTCTATGTATGCTTTATTAATTGCGATCTGTTCATCTGTTGTCAAAGCAGTGATTTCTCCTGTACTTCCAGATGGAATGATACCAGTTACACCATTATCAGCCAAGAATTTGGTCAGTTCTTTGATGGCACTGAAATTAATTGATTCATCCTTGTTAAACGGTGTGATGACTGGGATGTAAATTCCATTAAGTTTTTCTTTCTGCATGATAATCTCTCCTTTTCTTTTTGATTCTTGTTTTTGGGTTGGATTTTTATTTTCGGAATACTTGTTCCAAGTTCAACTTACCACAACATATCAGAAAACACAATAAAAATATTTATTTTTCTAAAAAACTGGTATTTTACACAATAAGTTTTTCTTATTTTTGTCGCTATTGCACATTAATAATTATTATATAGATAAATATTTGACATATTTGCACAACATGTATTATATTATATATACCGAAATATATATTCCATACTCTTTCATATTGACCTAAACAACACAATACAGTACAGAAGGGAGGTTCTTTATGAACACACAGACCCCTAAAAATAACGAAACAATAAAAATGGTAGAACGTGCATTACAAGTTTTGGATTTGTTAAGGGCCCCTAACAGTCGTTTTGGTGTAAATGAAATCGCCAAAAAGTGTGATTTGAACCCTTCAACAACCTTCCGCATTTTAAAAACCCTAGAAAAATCGGGATGGGTATTTCAGTTGAGTGATGACCGATATATCAGTGGCGAAAAACTTAGCTTTATTACAGAGAAGAACAATCTCTATCTTGCTCTTCAGGATGTTGCACTTTTTATCATGCAAGACTATACCGACCAATATGGACAGGCAATGAATCTGATGGTACGAAACGGCAAACATTGCGTAATCATCCAACAATCCCGTACCAATCGATTTGTAGACTATGTGCCGCCAATGCATACTGATCTCCCAATCCACGCCTGCGCAGGAGGAAAGATTCTTTTGTCCTCTCTTCCAATCAACTACGCAGAACGGATCATCAACGCCTGCGAACTGACAAAGCTTACCGAAGATACCATCACAGACACGGAACGATTCTGGCAAGAATTAAGGCAGACAGCCACGCAAGGTTATGCTTTTGATCACAAAGAATCAACAGAAAACGGAAGCTGCATTGCCGTTCCTGTCTATGACCGTGAGGGAACCGTGATTGCTGCAATCTCCTTCAGCGGGTTTATAGGAGTGGAGGACACAGACGATCTCCTCAAATACCTGCCCATCTTGCATGAAGTATCTAACAAAATCTCCCACAGCTTATTTCGCGTGGGTACCGAATATTCTGCCTAAAATCGCGAAAGGAGACTTTTCCATTGAAAAATCTATGTTTGCTGGTATACTAATGTTGTGACAACAGATCCATAATATGAAAAGAGGGACTTGTATGATTTCAACGATTGGATTAAATATAAAAGCATTAAAAAAAGAACCTTTTTCAGGTTCCTATCATGGAATGCGTTTTTATCTGTCAGCTTCTGAAGATACTTTGAACACCTGGGTCTACCCGGAGCCCTGGAGCTTTGAGGTTACACCCGATGAGCAGAAAGAACGGAAAGAATTTGCATTTACCCAGGAAGGATTAGACGAAGCAATTGTCTGGATCAATCAACGTTTTGATGAACAACGGACACATTGGGAACAGATTGACAAGGACAAGATGAAGATCGTCCTTGAAGCATAAAAGTGGCGCAGGAGCTCTGAAAATGTCTCAGATTATCCTGCGCCACTATATTTATTATAAATACTATCCCTTACTATGCCTGCTGTTCCAGCACTTCTTCTGCGATATTTCGTGCATGGTCGGAAATACGTTCCAGACATACCAGAGCATCCAGGAACACAACACCTGCCTCTGTGTTGCACTGGTTATTCGCAAGACGCTTGATGTGCTTACTTCTAAGCGTAATCTCAAGATCATCTGCCTGCGTCTCTTTTTCAATAACTTTCAGAGCCTTCTCCCGGCTTCTTTCTGTAAATGCTTCATATGCATATTTATAACTATCCGCACATACATCCAGCATTTCTTTCAACTGTGCAGTCCCCACCTCAGAGAAGGACACTTTCTTCTCATACAAGGTCTCCGCAAATTCGGAAATATTTTCGCAGTAGTCACTGATACGCTCGATATCGGAAATCATCTGGAGCAGATGAGCGACATCCTGATGTTCCTTCTCGCTAATCTGCAAAGAACTCAGCTTGATCGCGTAATTTGTGATGCCTGCACTTAATTTATCTACGGTATCTTCTTCTTCCTTCAGAAATTGGATATCTTCTTCTTTTAGTGTAAAGAGTACCTCTTTTGCTACTTCTAAAGACTCTTCCACAATCTTGGCCATACGCGCAACTTCTTTTACCGTTGACTGCAAAGCGATTCCAGGAGTCTCTAAGATACGGTCATCCAGAAGAACAACACTCTGATCCTGTCCATCTTCATCCACACGGCCAATCTTCTTCGCCAGTGTAATGATCCAGCCAGATACTGGGAAGAGAAGCACTGTCGTTCCAATATTGAATGCTGTATGCACCATACTGATCTGTGTCTGACTGATCATTCCTGCTCCCATCGTCGGATTGATAATCTCGAAAAATACGATTGCAAAAACACTAAAAATAACAGATCCAATAATATTAAACAACAGATGCATCAAAGCAGCTGTCTTCGCATTTTTCTTAGCTCCAAGACTTGATAAGATTGCAGTCACACAAGTACCAATATTCTGACCCATGATGATGTAGACTGCTGCGCTGAACGGAACCAGTCCTGCCGCTGCAAGGCTCTGCAGGATACCGACCGAAGCTGAGGAGCTCTGAATCACCGCAGTTACCAACGCACCTGTCAGGATTCCCATAATCGGATTATTTCCTAATGTTACCAGTATTCCACAGAATGCTTCTGATTCCTGCAAAGGCTCTACCGCAGAAGACATGGTTGTAATTCCGATAAAGAGTAGACCAAATCCGATAATGATACTAGATATTTCCTTCGAGGAACGTCTCTTTCCTGTCAGCATGATAACAACACCAAGTATCACTGCGATTGGCGCCAGTTTTGCCGGACTTAAAAACTTTGCCCATTCTACTGCTGATACCAGCCATCCGGTTACCGTCGTACCGACATTGGCACCCATGATGACGCCCATTGCCTGTGTCAGGTTCATGATTCCGGCATTTACAAAACCGACAACCATGACGGTCGTTGCGGATGAGCTCTGAATCACAGCTGTAATTGCCGCTCCCAGAAGAACACCCATCAATTTATTCTTGGTCAGGACCTCCAGCAAAGTCTTCATCTTATTTCCTGCTGCATTTTCCAGGCCCTGAGCCATAATCTGCATACCATAGATGAACATTCCCAATCCACCGACAAATGGTATGATAATGTCTAAGTAATTCATTGGTTTCCTCCTACTAATATATGCACATGTGTTAAACCCACCTTTTTTACAATAACATCTATAAATAGAGAAAACAACAAATTTTTCGATTTTCTTAACAATTCTTTTACTTTTTTCGACCTTTTACTTCTTCATCTTCGGTTCGAAAATCAAGGATGCCAAATAGCCGAAAATCAATGCCGCCGATATCCCCACCGCACTGGCTTTGAAACCTCCCATAAAGATACCGATAAATCCCTCCTGATCCACTGCTTCCTTCACACCTTTCCATAACAGATTGCCAAATCCGGTAAGCGGTACGCTCGCTCCGGCTCCGGCAAACTCCTGAAAAGGCTGGTAGATCTGCAATGCTCCAAGTACCGCCCCGGTACAGACCAAAAGCACCATGACACGCCCCGGCATCAATTTCGTCCTGTCTAATAAAATCTGTACGACGGCACATATCAAGCCGCCGACCCAAAATGCATTTATATAATCCATGTTAACCTCCTAAAGTGGGGACGGGGGTTTTTTCATTTTCCTCCGTCCCAGATGAAAATCTCCGTGTCCCTTTTTCAATTTGCCGTGTCCCCATCAGCAATGTTCGAGTACAATCCCATGTGCAATCCCCGGGACGCTGGCTCCTTCGTTGTAGCTGACGGTGGACATTAGTGCCCCGGTCGGGACAAATAATACTCTTTTCCATTCGCCTTTTTCTATTTTGGGCAGAATATATGCGGACAATGTGGTCGCAGCGCATCCACATCCACTTCCTCCTGCATGAGTATCTTGTAACTGTTGATTGAAGATTGTCATGCCACAGTCCATATGATTGGCTTTAATATCATATCCTTTTCCCCGCATAAGATCGAAAAGAATGCTCTGGCCGACGTATCCGAGATCTCCGGTTATGATACGGCTGTAATCTTCTGGTGTACGCTCAAAATCTTCAAGATTTCTTATAATAGTATCGCAGGCGGCCGGTGCCATACACGCTCCCATATTCTGGGAATCTTTCAACCCATAATCAATGATTTTTCCTATGGTGACTCCGGTAATCCTGACATGACTTCTTCTTTTTCCTACGATAAATGCACCGCTTCCCGTCACAGTCCATTGCGCGGACAGTGGTCTTTGGCTTGCATATCCTAATGGGAAACGGAACTCCTTCTCTGCACTGGCGAAGTGGCTGGATGTCACTGCCATCATATATTCTCCATATCCCGCTGCCACACTCATAGATGCCAACGCCAGTGCTTCTCCCGAAGTCGAACATGCTCCAAAAAGTCCGAACACTGGAATCTCCAATTCTTCCACCCCCATCGAAGTCGCTACTCCCTGCCTCAAAAGATCTCCCCCAAAAAGATACCGGATATCCTCTGGCAGTAACTGTGCCTTTTCAAGTGCCAAAAGACAAGCCTCTTTCTGCATAGCACTTTCTGCCGATTCCCAATTATCTTCTCCAAATAAATCCTCTGTCTCTATCAGATCAAACATATTTCCCAGAGGTCCTTCGCCTTCTTTCTTCCCTACCACAGATGCACTGGTAATAAGGAACGGCGACTGCTCAAATGCAATACTTTGTAATCCCTTTTCCATACATTATTCTCACTTTCTTATTGACAACCTATTTATTTTCCCAAGTCAGGCTATACAATACCACTGATTTTCAATATCCAATATCCAAGTCCCAAAAGCCAGCTTGTAAAGATTCCATACAAGATGACCGGTCCTGCAATGGTAAATATTTTACAGCCGACTCCCATGACCTGTCCTTCTTTTTTATACTCAATAGCCGGGGCTGCCACTGAGTTGGCGAATCCAGTAATCGGAACCAAAGCACCGGCACCACCCCATTTTGCAATACTTGGGTAAATATTAAATCCCGTCAAAACCACACTGAGCAGCACCAGAATCATGGAAGTCCAGCCACCGCTGATATCCTTGCCAAGTCCCATCTTCTCACAATAATTTAAGATCGCCTGTCCAATTACACAGATAGCACCTCCTACCACAAATGCTTTTGCCATATTTGCAGGGAGATTGTGCACCGGCGTCTTTTGCTTTACATAATTTTCATATGCTTGTTGCTGCTTTTTCTTGTCCACAATTACTTACCTCCATATCATTTCACTATCATATTTTCATCTATTTAAATGGGGACAGGGCAAATCCAAAAAGGGACAGGGATATTTTCATCTGGGACGGAGGAAAATGAAAAAACCCCCGTCCCCACCTACCATCTTTCTGTGAAGAATACGAGCGCCCCGATTCCTTTGCCAATTGCCATCCCCAGTATGAGGTATTGTATTCCTCCGACCAGCCGAACTCGTCGTATAAAGATGGGGAATACGTTGAGGATTTCTGCCAATGCCATGGCCCAGCACCCTACGAAGATTCCGCCAAACAGGCCGAAGACTGGTACCATCCATTCTCCATGTGGAATGGCGATATGGTATATGAAGAAGATATTCCCCAGGATTCCGCCGAGAGCTACGCTGGTCTCGTAGAGAAGAATGTGTTCTCCGGTGTGTGTCCGGTCGGCAAAGTCTGAGATGACGCCGAGACCACTGATAAAGGAGAAGAGTCCTCCTGCCACCACTAACCCGGAGTTAAGGCCGATGACGGCCAGTATGATCTGTGCTGCCCACATCCAGTTCTTTCTCCTTTCTGGAGTAATTCTCAATCAGGGTTGTCTGAATATCGTTTTCGTATAGCCGCATCTCTACTTCCATAGGTGTTGGATCAACAGTAAACTTTTTCTTTCCGAAATGATTGAAGAACGTCAATATTCCTACAATCAGTCCGATACAATAAGTAAGCTCAAGTATCGTAAATCCATCCGAAGTCTTACCCGTCAGTAATTGGTAGATCTGCGCGAACATCTTGGTAGTGTCTACATCGTTGTTAAATGCCATAATAGAAAATGCTGCCCCTATAAAGCTGATGATCACCACCGCCGTAATCTTCGTATAATGCCAGATACCTCCAGAATCTTTTTGTACTTCATAGGTAACAATAAAATCAGTCTCTCCCATATTCTCCACATTGATATTGGGATATTCCTTGTGAATACACTCAATCACTTTTAATACTGAGACTGCAATCCGATTCTGATTCTTGTTATCCGTATGATGAAATTTCAGCAATCTTATAGTTTTTAGTTTGGGTACAATATGTGGATTCGAACATTCCATGGTCAGCACATCTCCCAACGTAACATCAGGGTTGCTCACCTCCACATCCCGGTCTGCCTTAATGTATACTGTCTCATTACTTCCTGCCATCTCTATCTTCCATCCTCCACAATCTCTTTCTCCAGACGGACCAGCGTTCCTTCACTGACATTATTCTGTTCTCTTACACTGCCAAAATAATAGATACACCCAACAATGACTGCCACTGCCACAACGCAGATCAGGCATACCCTGAGCTTTTTCCTTGCCTCATCCATACGATCCACCTCTTCATTCTTTTTGCAGATTAGTATGGATGATTTCAGAAAAAATATACATGGTATGCCTGTTATATTCGTTCCCGCAGATTTTTCAATATTTTCTTTTCCATTCGCGACACCTGAACCTGCGAGATTCCCAATGTCTTTCCTACCTGAGATTGCGTCTGATTAGCAAAATAGCGCAGATAGATCAGCTGTCGTTCTTCTTTGTCCAGATAGGCCAGCAGCTGTTGTAACAGCATATGATCCAGGATCCGGTCTTCGTTCCCTTCTTTTTCAGGCAGCTTGTCCATTAGACGGATCTCCTGCCCTTCTTTCTGGAAAATCGGTTTGTGCAGGGATTCAATATCACTGTTGGCATCCAGCGCCATGGTAAGTTCTTCTCTCTCCACACCAAGTTGCTCCGCAATCTCTGTGACCGTCGGGTCCCTCCCCCATTGTTCCTGCAATTTTTCCTGACAAATATATGCCTTGTAAGCCAGTTCCTTCAGAGAGCGGCTGACCTTGATCATACCGTCATCCCTTAGGAATCGTTTGATCTCCCCCGAGATCATTGGCACCGCATAGGTAGAGAACTTAACATCGTAAGTCAGATCAAACTTATCAATTGCTTTTAAAAGTCCAATATTCCCCACCTGGAAGAGATCCTCCGCCTCGACACCCCGGTTATAGAACCTCTTCACAATACACCAGACAAGACCGGCATTTTCCTCCACTAATCGTGTTCTTGCTTCTTCATCCCCTTCGTGAGATCTCTGAATCAAAGCGATTGTGTGGTCCATAATCTCCGTCCTTTTCCAATTGTTTTTTCCATCTTGACTGTCGTCCCCTTTCCAGGAGTGGATACGACTTCCAGACGGTCCATGAAGGCCTCCATAAAGGAGAACCCCATTCCAGAACGATCCAGCTCTGGTTTTGTTGTGAACATCGGCTCCATCGCCTGCTGCACATCCTCAATTCCTTTTCCTTCATCCGATATCTCCAGATAAAGCGTCTTATCCTCAGTACGGCAACGGATACAGATGTTATGTACCTCATTTTCATATCCATGAATGATTGCATTGGTCACTGCCTCAGAGACCGCCGTCTTCACATCGGATACTTCTTCCACCGTCGGATTCAACGCTGTCATAAATGCCGCCACCGTCACTCTGGCAAATGATTCGTTGGACGAGCGGCTGTCAAAGATTAACTGCATCTCATTGGTATGTTCCATCTACTTATCCTCCTCATATATCTGCATTATTTTGGTTACTCCTGACATCGTCAATATCTTCTTCATTCTTTCATTGGCATGCACTGCACACACCTCTCCTCCCAGCATATAGATTCGTTTATAACGCCCCATGATCACACCGATCCCGGAACTGTCCATAAAATTCGTCTCCGCAAAATCAAAGATGACATACCTGATATGATTGTGTTCAATTAAGTGATCTGATTCCTTCCTGATCTCTTCGGCATTGTGGTGATCCAATTCTCGGGGCAGGAACACCGTCAGACAATTCTCCTGTACCTGATACTTCATATTCGTCTCCTTCCTCAAAGCTGTTCTATACGTAAAAAAGAACAGAAAAAAGGACATGCACATATTTTTATGCATATCCTTTTCTTTTGTATATAAAAACTCCCTATTCTTCTGTACTTCCTGCATCACCGTCAGCATTATCGCCACCGGAATTCTGCGCATCCAGAGCTTCCTGAGCAGCATTTGCCGCATCTGTATCCGGATAATCTTCGATAATCTTCTGATACTTCATATTCGCCTGATCCTGGTCACCCTTCTTCTCATAGGACTGTGCCAACAAGAGCATTGCTGCCCCGTCATTATAACCTGCATCCATCTGCATGACCTGTTCCAGATTGGTAATTGCCGTATCATAGTTGGCAACTTCATAATTCTGCTGAGATGTTGCAAATAGATTCGAACACATTCTTGGATATAACTCCGATGTAATCTCTTCAAACTTATCCCTTCCAACTGTCCCCAGCGAATCTGCATTCACCTGCAGAAGCTCCTCCAGCATAGCGGCATCACTCATATCCCCTGCCCGGTAATGGGCTGCAATCGACATCACAATCTCATAACTGCTCTGCGTGGATTCTGCCGTGGCCTGTGCGTTCTGCGTCTCTTCACTGGTAGAGCGATATTCTTCCAGTTCTTTTTTCAGTGCGCTGATCTGCGCCTCCTGAGTGGCAATCTTATCACTGAATTCCACCGTCTGCTGATTCACCTTTTCCTGCCGGGAAGCGTTCATCGCCGGCATGATTAAAAACCACATCACAGCCACGCCTACCAATACACCCAGTGCAATATTCACAACACTGTGCAGCCCGGCATTATCCTTATAACTGGAAGATACCGGTTGAATAATAGTCTCATTACCAATATTGTAGGTAACAGTATGCTTTTCCTTCTTGTCTTTTTCCTTAATCTTCACCGTCCTTGCCTTACGGATCTGATTCAATTCATGCATATATCGCAGGGTAATCTCATTCGTCGTATCCAGCTTATGGGCGGCACGGATGGATTGCCTCGCTTCCCCATACTGTTCCGTCTTGATATAGAGCAACGCCAGCAGCTGATGCGCTTTTACGAACGTCGGATGGGCAGCCACAGCCTTTTTCAGCTGAATGATCGCCAGGTCCTCACCATTCTGCTGACAGTAGAGCAAAGCCTGATTATATCTCCGGATCGCCTGGTTGATCATCTCCAGTTCTTCCTGAGACTCCCGGACTTTCTGAATATAGTAATTGGCAATGTTCTCATGAGACTGAAAATTCTTACTCAAGACCCACTCTACCAACGCCTCTACAATATCTCCTCGCCCATAATACACAAGCCCCAGCAGATTCCTGGATGCAATATTCCCTCTATTATACTGTAAACTCTTCTTCAAAGATGCAATCGCACCGGACAGATCCCGAATCTTCGCTTTCTTCAATCCATCATTATACCAGTACATGGACTGGTAAGACAATTTTGTTGTATAATCCATATACTACCCTCGTACCCCTTCAACTACTTGGTTTGTTCAATCATCTCTCGTAAAATATCCGTCATGTCTGTCAGATCTTCCTGATAGACAGCGTCCTCTATATCCTCTACTTCCAGACTCGGCTGGAACTTCTTTAACTCTTCTTCAAAATTTAGCATGGTAACCGCCTCCTTCCAACAGCTTCTTTACCATTCCCGCAAGGTACAGGGAACCCAGGCAATAGACATCACCGTGTTCACCCCTCTGCTTTTCTGCCACCTTAAGTGCATCTACTATATCCACTTCACAGATAACCGGCTTCGTCGTATATCTCCTAAACACCCGTCCCAGTTCTTCTGCCGGGACCTTTCTCGCGTCTTCAATCTCCGTAATCACATAGGCTTTCGCATTGAGATTCTCACACAGATAAGCAATCATCTGCTCATACTTCTTGTCACTCACTGCAGAGAACAGAATCACCGGACCTTCTCCTTCATCCGCGCCAAGTGCTTTCATACTCTCTACAAATGCCTCGATTGCTCCGGGATTGTGGGCACCATCAATCACAAGATGCGGTGCCGCCTGCTCCATTCTGCCTTCCCAGTGAATCGAAGCAAGTGCCTTCTGCCACCGGTCTTCATGGATAACTTCTCCTTGCAGCAGATATTCCGCTGCTTCCAGTGCAATCTCTGCATTCATTGCCTGATAGCATCCACAGATCGGCACCTGATAGATAACATCTTTATCATACGCATTCACCCGTGAAAATGCAATATGTTTCCGGGTAACTTCTTGGATTTCGAACGCATTTTTCGATATTTCTCTACAAGGAGCCCCCTGCTTACGGGCTGTCTGACGGATGACCTCAGCAGCTTTTGGATTGCTCCCGTCATAGAAGATCGGGACTCCACGCTTGATAATTCCGGCCTTTTCAGCTGCAATTTCTTCAATCGTATCTCCCAGAATTGCCGTGTGATCAAGACTGATCGACGTAATAATAGAAAGTGCAGGCCGCGGGATGGAATTCGTCGCATCCAGCCTTCCACCCAGACCAGTCTCCAATATAATGTATTCCACATCCGTACCGGCAAATGCTTTCATGCCCATCCCCAGTAAAAATTCAAAATAAGAGGGATGTGCAATTCCCTCTTCTTCCATCTGTCTTACGACTTCCAGCACCTGCAAAAATACCCGGAGAAACATCTCATTATCTATCTGTGTATGGTCTACTTGTATCCGCTCGTTCACAGATACAAGATGAGGGGAAGTAAAGAATCCTGTTCTTTTCCCCTCTGCCATTAAGATTGCCTGCAAATACGCACACACAGAACCTTTCCCGTTGGTCCCTGCCACATGAATAATCTTCCGGTCCATACCCGGATCACCAAGTCTTCGCAAGAATTCTCTGGTATGTTCCTGCGTGTGCTTTTGCGTAAATTTTGGTATTTCTTCGATATAAGCAGTCGCTTCCTCATATGTGAATGACTCTTTTATCATCTTACTCTTCTTCCTCTTCTGCCTGCTCTACCCAGGATCTTGTCTTATCGGTCGCAGTTCCTTCCTGAACCTTTAATTCACCATCTTGATAAATATATTCATCCGACTTGCGGAACAGTGTATTACTTGATCCCATCTGCTGAACCACGATCACATCGCCGTCTTGCAATTCAATATCTGAGATATCAATTCGCGTATTGTTCAAAAATGAGCTCTTCTGCTTTTCTCCATTGACATATACCTTACTTGACTTGGTAAAGTTCTCGCCGTACAGACTGTAACCGCTCTTTAGATGTGACACAATATTCGTCAGTGTCACATCCCGGACACCCATGACCATATGTCCTTCCGTAATCGGTTCTTTTCCGTCATAGACGTATTGCTTACCGTATAAGATGTCATACTGCAGAAGTTCCAGATCTGCCAGATAATTCTTGGTCTGTCTTCTTTCCTGATGATAATTAAACACGGTACCGGAATGAATATCCAGGCGCTCAAATACATCCGCCATAATCTGGTAAGACGCAATGTTACGATCCACTTTCTCCAGACCAATATTATCCCAGATCACATAATTCGTGTTATACAGGTAACGTCCCTTTAGATCTTCTGCTTTTAATCCCATCGTCGGAAGATGATCTCCATAGAATACAATAACCGTCGGTTCTCCACGCTCTTCGATTGCTTTGACCAGATTGCCTGCAAACTGATCCATCTCATAGACCTGATTTACATAGTATTCCCATTTATTTTTCAGGCCTTCATCTTCAATTCCTTCTATGGTAATCGTCGGATTCTCCAGTACCTTCTCTTCTGGATAATCCCCATGTCCCTGTACACTGACACCAAACACAAAATCCTGCTGCTCAGTGGTATCCATCGCTTCCAGAATATGTTGAATCAGAATATCATCCTTAGCCCATCCATTTTCCGTAGTCTGTAAAATATTCATAAATTCCTTACTGGTAAATGTATCAAACCCGATATTATTATACACCTTCGCACGGCTATAAAAGTTTCCTCCATTATTATGAAGTCCGTGAGTTCCGTAGCCTAATGCCGCCAATGCTGTCGCGGCACTCTCACATGTCTGATTCTTTAATACCGTCTTATATGGGTATTCACCTGGTCCAAAATATCTCATATTCATACCCGTCAGCACTTCAAACTCCGTATTCGCCGTACCGGCACCTACAGAAGGTACTTTGAAATAACCAGATGAATAATTATGATACATCTCATGCAGATTCGGGCATGGATCCTGAGATGTTGTAAAGAATTCTGCCTCATCCACATCAAAATACGACTCTAACTGAATAAAGATAATATTCGGCTTTTCTTCATCCGACAATCCTGTCTCACTCTTCGTAATCTCGCCGTTATTGCTGATCTCTGCAATGGTCTCTTCGTTATAATCATTTGGCTCATTAATTCCTGTATTGAACAGACTGGCCATAAAGCAGTATGGAAGACCGTAATCTTCATACGCAAAGGCAATGTTTCCAAAATAAGTTGATACTACCCTCTTTTCCACAGCCAGATCTGAGATGACTCCATAAGATACTGCGCAGATAATGATCCCAATCAGCGCCCATACACGGTGAAGCTTGCCTTCATATTGTCCGCCGCGTTTCCACATGGATATGATCCAGATAATGACTGCCACAATTCCGACAGCCAGAATAATCAATTCAAACCCATTGAAATAATTATTGATCAGCGCAGTCGCATCCTTTGCCATTTTAAGATCCTGTGCATTAAAAGGCGTAACTCGCTTCATAAGCATATATCCGTTGGCAATCCCCAGCACCATCCACAGGACACTGATGATAATACGTACAAACACCCGGCGTTTGAACAGATATACCACAGAAAATGTTATAAATATCATAAATGCATTGTACAGGAACACCACCGGTGTCCCTGTCATATATCCCCACGCTTCCACAGCAGAATGTCTGGAAATCGCTTCGATTGCAAAATTAATGATGCACGCAAGTAATGCGTGAAACACCAGTGAAAATCGATTCATAAAACGATAGACTGGCTTCATTTTTTTAGCGAAAGCACTGTTGCGCCGCTCCTCTATAATACGTGCACGCCGCTCCTTTTTTGCTTTCCAATATTCCCTCACATCTTCCTTTTTCAGATTCTGCAGTTTATGAATTGCCCCTTTCACATCAGGCTTCTTAAAATGAATTTTCTTCATAATATCCCCTTATGACTGTTTTGCTTTTAATCCTTCCAGTCGCTCTTTTACCTGTTCCATCATCTGTTTATATGTCTCAAGTTTGTCTCTTTCTTCCTGTACCTTTGCCTCTGGTGCTTTGCTTACGAATTTTTCATTATTCAACATTCCAGACGCACGAGCAATCTCTTTCGTCAGACGTGCCTCTTCTTTCGTCAGACGCTCGATTTCCTGCTCGAAATCAATCAACTCTTCTAACGGTACATATGCGGTTGCATCTGGTACTACGATGGATACTGCATCCTCTGCAATTCCAGTCTTATCGTGCTGAATAACAAAATCATTTGCTGCTGCCATCATAACCGCAGACTGTTTCAGGGACTCAAGTCCCTTACAGAGCATCTCGTCCTCACATACAATATATACTTTTGTTTTTCTGGAATTCGGTACATTCATCTCTGCACGAACATTACGGACACCTTTGACGATTGCTTTGAGATGTTCCGCAATATTCTCTGCATCTGCAAAATTAAGCTTTTCATCATATACCGGCCAGTCGGATAACATCAGTGACTCTTCTTCCGGACAAACCTTTCCATATATTTCCTCTGTCACGAAAGGCATGAACGGATGCAGCAGTTTCAATGACTTCTTCAGTACTTCCCGTAATGTCCACATTGCATCATTTGCACTCTGTGCATCTTCATCTGCATGGTAAATACGGTATTTTGCCAGCTCAATGTACCAGTCACAGAACTCATCCCAGATGAAATCATATACTTTCTGAAGTGCGATTCCAAGCTCGAACTTATCCATATTCTCCGTTACATCTTTTACCAGATTATTACATCTGGACAGAATCCAGCAGTCAGCTGGACGAAGTGTGATATCTACCGGCTCAGTGATCTCTTTGCCTTCAATATTCATCAGGATGAAACGAGACGCATTCCATACCTTATTCGCAAAATTACGGCTGGCTTCCACCCTTTCATTATAAAAACGCATATCATTACCAGGTGCATTTCCCGTGATCAATGTCATACGCAATGCATCAGCACCGTACTGATCAATGATCTCCAGTGGGTCAATACCATTTCCAAGAGATTTACTCATCTTACGTCCCTGAGAGTCTCTTACCAGACCGTGGATGAATACGGTATGGAATGGTGATTTTCCAGTGTGTGCATATCCAGAGAACACCATACGGATTACCCAGAAGAAGATAATATCGTATCCAGTTACCAGAACATCTGTCGGATAGAAATAATCCAGGTCTTCCGTCTGATCCGGCCATCCCAGAGTAGAGAACGGCCATAATGCAGAACTGAACCAGGTATCCAGTGTATCTTCATCCTGTGTGAAATGTGTACATCCGCACTTCGGACATTTTTCCGGCATGCCCCTGGAAACTACGATCTCACCACACTCGTCACAGTAATATGCAGGAATTCTGTGTCCCCACCAGATCTGTCTGGATATACACCAATCGCGGATATTCTCCAGCCAGTGCAGATATATTTTATCAAAACGCTCCGGTACAAACTTCAGGTCACCGTTCTTTACAGCTTCGATAGCTGGTTTTGCCAACTCTTCCATTCTTACGAACCACTGCTGTTTTACCATTGGCTCAACGGTTGTGTGACATCTGTCGTGAGTTCCTACATTATGAGAATGTGGAACAACCTTTACCAGATATCCCTGCTCTTCCAGATCTTTTACCATAGCTTTTCTTGCCTCATAACGATCCATTCCGGCATACTTGCCGCCTTTTTCGTTAATTGTAGCATCATCATTCAGAACATTGATCTCTTCCAGATTGTGGCGTTTTCCAACTTCAAAGTCGTTCGGGTCGTGTGCCGGTGTAATCTTAACTGCACCTGTTCCGAATTCTTTATCAACATAATAATCCGCAACGATTGGAATCTCACGATTCACCAGCGGAAGTATGGCTTTCTTGCCAACGATATCTTTATATCTCTCATCATCCGGATGTACTGCGATCGCAGTATCACCAAGCATGGTCTCAGGACGTGTAGTAGCAATCTCCAGGAAATCATCGGTACCAACGATTGGGTACTTAATATGCCAGAAGAATCCATCCTGTTCTTCATGTTCCACTTCCGCATCAGAAAGGGAGGTCTTACATACCGGACACCAGTTGATGATTCTGGATCCTCTGTAGATATATCCTTCTTCATATAACTTAATAAATACTTCTTCTACCGCCTTGGAACATCCTTCGTCCATCGTGAAACGCTCTCTATCCCAATCACAGGAGACACCCAGCTTCTTCAGCTGTCCTTCGATGGTTCCTGCGTATTCTTCCTTCCACTGCCAGGTTCTCTCCAAGAACTTCTCACGTCCCAGTTCTTTCTTATCAATACCTTCTTCTTTCAACTGGTTCGTTACCTTAACCTCTGTAGAGATTGCGGCATGGTCGGTTCCCGGCACCCACAATGTGTTGTAGCCCTGCATTCTCTTGTAACGAATCAGGATGTCCTGTAAAGTATTGTCAAGCGCATGGCCCATGTGCAGCTTACCGGTGATATTCGGCGGCGGCATAACAGTCGTAAATGGTTTACGGCTTCTGTCTACTTCGGCGTGAAAATACTTGTTCTCACACCATTTTTCATACAATTTTGGCTCAATCTCTTTCGGATTGTAAGTCGTCTCAAGCTTCTGGCTCATAATTTCCTCCTCACCTCATAAATAAGTTCACATTGTTTTCACATTTAAGGGCGAAAAAAACGCCCTCTACAAAACGTAAAGGGCGACTATCATCGCGGTACCACCTTTATTTATATAGTAGAAATACCTTCTATATATCTCATCATATTCTATAACGGGAACGACTCCGGGATGGCCTAATATCCTACCTGATCCTCACTTGATCCTGTGATCACTCTCACGAATATCCGCGGTCATTGTCGCAATAGTTCAGCCATCCGGCTCCAAAGCTACCTTCTGCATCCTACTTCCTTAAGCGCCTCTCAACCAGTGGGCTGCTCTCTCTGTCAGGGCAATCATGCATACTCCTCTTCTTCAATGCCTTTATATCTTAAATTGAACTAATGACTATCATAGCCATCAAAGTAGCGTTTGTCAAGAAGTTTAAAAAATTTTCAGAAATCCTTAAGAGTGTCGGAATCACTCTTAATTGTTACTTAAGCTTCGCTCCATCCGCAAAAGCATTGCCAACTTTTGCTCCCAAAACATGGTACGCATTATTAAATGGATCAAAGGTAATCGGTGCAACTTTGTCTACATCTACTTTCCCATCTGTCATCACAGACTCATCCACACTCACATTGATGATCTCCCCAACCATACGGCAAGTTTCCGGATCATAGCTTTTAAGCTTACACTCCAGACAAACAGCCAGTTCATTAATAATCGGCGCATCCACACGTTCGCTTTTTACAACAGTAAATCCTGCTTTTTCCATCTTATTCGCCACTTGATTGCCAGATTCCATTCCAACATAATCACATTCCACAACATGGGCAGCATCTGCCATACTTACGGTAAATGCCTTTCGAGACAAGATATTCTTAACCGTCTTATGTCCCTCTGACAAACACATCGATATCTCATTCGATTCACTGATACCTCCCCACGCCGCATTCATCGCATCCGGAACACCATTTTCATCGTAACTTGCGATAATCAGCACCGGCTGCGGATAAGTTAATGGTTTCGCTCCAAAATCTTTTCTTGCCATTTGATTTCAACTCCTCTTCATAATACTTATATTTCATTATATTTCTTATTGAATTTTTGTCAAATAGGGACGTAGTAAAGTGAAAGAATACCCCGGGGTATTCTTTCACTTTACTACGTCCCTAAATTAACGACATGCTCCTCAATACGTACAGCCATCCTGTCAATGTAAATGCGCTGAATAATGTAGTCAGCATTACTACACTGGAGGACAGTACCCCTTCGTGCCCCATATTCTTGGCCATAACAAAGCTGCTTACCGTTGTTGCGGATCCCAGCATCACGAGAATCGCCACCAGTTCTTCCTGCCGGAAACCGAATTGTACTGCAAGCGGCAGGAAGATTGCACAAAATCCTGCCAATTTAATCAATGTGGCTATGACCGTAGGTTTTACCTTTGCAAAGGCTTTTTTAATATCGAAAGTCGCACCCATTGCCATCAGACCCATCGGCGTTGCTACTCCGGCAATACTGGTCACCGTCTTTTCCATAATATGCGGCATTGGTATCTGAAGAGCAGACCACAAAAGGCCTGCCACAATTCCAATAATAATCGGGTTGGTTACGATACCTTTCAGCGTCTTTTTTATCGCTTTTCTGTCCATACCATTCTGTCCCGGGCGGAATACGGATAACACTACCACCGCCATGATATTATACAGCGGCACACTGCCAATGATCATCAGCGGAGCCATCCCGGAAGTCCCATAGATATTTTGTATAAAAGCAATTCCAAGAAGCGCTGCACTGCTGCGATAGGATGCCTGAATGAACTCGCCCCGGATGGAACGATCCTTCCACAGGAATGAAATCAGCGCCGAAACCGCAATACTAAGAAGCGTCACAACAAAGCAGAACAGCACAAACTTCACATCCCACACCTGACTAAAATCCACCGTTGCCAGATCACTGAACACCAGCACAGGCAATGGCACAGTAAAGACAAACTTATTCATCTTCGCAGCAAACACATCACCAATCCAACCAATTTTCCTAAAAATCAATCCCAGTACCATCATCAAGAATACCGGAACCGTTGCATTTAAACTAAAGATCAAATTCTCCATCTTGAGTCCTTTCTGAACAGGTTGGGACGGGGCAAATTGAAAAAACCCCCGTCCCCCCTTAACGAAATAGTTTCTTATATATATTAAAATCTTCCTCTTTAAATACGTTGAATATTACGCGTTCTATCCTGGACTTGGTAAGGTATCTGTCTACGGTCTCGACGGCAATCTGGGCCGCAAGTTTGTTGGGGAAATGGAATTCTCCTGTCGAGATGCAGCAGAATGCAATGGATGTTAGTCCTTCCTTTTCTGCCAGTTTCAGGCAGCTTAAGTAGCAGGATTTTAATTCTTCTTTTTGCTTTTCCGTCACTTCCATACCTACGATTGGTCCGACAGTATGAATGACGTATCTGGCAGGCAGATTGTATCCGCCTGTAATCTTGGCTTTGCCGGTCGCTTCTTCGTGCCCTTGTGCTTCCATCAGTTCTGCGCATTCGTTACGAAGTTGAATTCCTGCTGCTGAGTGTATCGCATTATCGATGCACCCGTGGCATGGCACGAAGCAGCCAAGCATCTGGCTGTTGGCTGCATTTACAATGGCATCTGCGGCAAGTCTTGTGATATCGCCCTTCCAGAGTGAGATCTTCTCTGCATTTTTCATGTCAGTACAAGGATAAACACTTTGAATTGCAGGGATCTCTTCTATTGTTACAATCCCTTTTTCCTGATTCTCTTCTTGCAGCAATTCGTCCTGCAGCACAAGGAAATCGTCACCGGCTTCTCCTGGAAAACGCACATTCATAAGGCTTCTCAACAGCCGCCTCTTTCCTTCATAATTAACAGGCTCCTGCAAAGATGCATATCCTTGATTTTCACCTTTCAAATATTCAATCAGATGGCTGACTCTTTCTTCTCTTGTCATCATAGCCTGCATTACCTCCCATTCGTCTGCATGATCTTCAATCATACATCTTTTACAAAATATATTTTCGGATCACCGCATACGCCTCGTATAGTTCTTCGTAAGACATCCGGCAATTTGCCGGGCTTGTAGACGGAAGTGCGATTGCCTCCATTTTGGTTCTCGGATAGCAATACCGCCGATACAACTGCGCTGCCTTTGTTCCGGTCGTGAAGATGGCATGGATCTTTGCCTGTTTTATTACTTTATTCATATCATTCGGGACCGGATTGCGGATACTACTGTCTTCCGCGCCACGGATCTCACATCCCGCCAGCACGTCCCACACTGCAATCTTATTTCTCAGTGCAAATGCAATCTTTTCTTCTTTCGTCTCCGGCAGCGGTTCTTCGCACACATCAGATACGACCTTCCAGAAACGATTCCTGGGATGTCCATAGTAGAAGCCTATCTCCCGAGATTTGGGAGACGGCATGGTCCCCAGCATGAGAATTCTGGAATGTTCATCAAAAATCGGATCAAAATCATGCGTCACCTGTTCTATTTCCATTTTAATTTCATTCTCCTCAATACATCGATTCATTTTCGCATAGTTCCAGTATAACACACTTTCCGTTCGTGAAAACATTATCTTTTATTGTCTGACATTTGCCAGTGTGTTATAATTTCATTAACACGTACTAATCACAAAGAATTACTCTGCGTGAGAAGGCGCACAGATTCAAGAAAAACATATGGACAGTACACTATGCTGTCCTTTAGAACCTGACGCCTGAGGTGTCAGGTTTTTTCTTTGAAAATAAAGAGGTTAAGAGTGAAATATTTATGAAAAAAAACAAAGAATTGCAACAATTGATTGACAAATTACATCGCGAACGCAACCTGTCCCATGCAGAATGGACTACTCTGATTGCCGGACGAACACCAGAACTTGCGGAATACTTATTTTCACTTGCCCGCGAAGAACGGCATCAATACTATGGGCATGATGTCTATGTCCGCGGGCTGATTGAATTTACCAACTATTGCCGCAATGACTGCCTGTACTGCGGCATCCGTAAGAGCAATCTCAACGCAAACCGTTATCGTCTGACAGAAGAAGAGATTCTATCCTGTTGTCAGTCTGGATATTCTCTGGGATTTCGAACATTTGTCCTGCAGGGTGGTGAAGATGGATTTTATACCGATGATAAGATGGTTCATCTCATTCGCAAGATAAAGACCCTTTATCCAGATTGCGCGATTACACTCTCGATTGGTGAAAAATCTCGCGAAAACTATCAGCGTTTCTTCGATGCGGGCGCAGACCGATATCTCCTAAGACATGAAACCTATAACGAAGAGCACTATTCCCGGCTTCATCCCGCATGTTTAAGCGCTAAGGCAAGGCAACAATGCCTGTGGGATCTGAAGGAAATCGGCTACCAGGTAGGAACCGGCTTCATGGTGGGGTCACCATATCAGACCCCCGAACACCTTGCAGAAGATATGCTGTTTATCCATGATCTGAACCCACATATGGTCGGAATCGGTCCATTTATTCCACACCATGACACAACATTTGCCAATGAACCAGCCGGCACGCTGGAACTGACCTTATTCATGCTGGGCCTGATCCGGCTGATGATTCCCAAAGTACTGCTGCCAGCTACCACCGCATTGGGAACTATCCATCCTAGAGGCCGCGAGATGGGAATCCAGGCAGGTGCAAATGTCGTCATGCCTAATCTCTCACCAACCAGCGTCCGCAAAGATTATCTCCTGTACGACAACAAGATCTGCACGGGAGACGAAGCCGCCGAATGCCGCCACTGCATGGAACGACGCATGGAATCCATTGGTTATCACGTCGTCACCTCCAGAGGCGACTCGTTGAACAATTAGGGACACGGTAAAATGAATTTGGGACAGGGATATTTTAATCTGGGACGGAGGAAATTGAAAAAACCCCCGTCCCCACCTAAGGAGGTTTATATATGAGTTTGAATAATACACCATCTGCGGAGCGTGTTCATATCGGTATTTTTGGCCGAAGGAATGCGGGTAAATCTAGTGTGATCAATGCACTGACGGGGCAAAGTCTTGCGATTGTATCGGATGTGAAGGGTACTACTACGGACCCTGTATTAAAGGCGATGGAGCTTCTTCCTCTGGGTCCGGTGGTTATGATTGATACACCGGGGCTTGATGATGAGGGTGAGCTTGGTGCACTACGTATTCAGAAGGCTTATCAGGTATTGAATAAGACGGATATTGCTGTATTGGTCGTGGATGGTACGATTGGTATGACCGGTGAGGATTGTGCTATTCTTGATCGAATCAAGGACAAGCAGATTCCTTATGTAGTGGTTATGAATAAGGCGGATCTTATAGAGGACAGAACTTTCTCTGCTCAAAATATTCCTGCTTCGTTATCGTCAGATCATGTAATCTGGGTGAGTGCAGCTGATAAAACGAATATCCATGAATTAAAAGAACTGATTGCTGCTCTTGCACCGACAGAAGACAATAAGTTACGGATTGTGGGAGACTTGATTCATCCTTCAGACTTTGTTGTCCTGGTGGTTCCGATTGATAAAGCGGCTCCAAAGGGTCGTCTTATCCTGCCTCAGCAGCAGACAATCCGTGATATTCTGGAAGCTGACGCTACCGCTATTGTAGTAAAAGAACATGAATTGCGGGAAACTCTTGACTCTCTGGGCAAAAAGCCCTCACTTGTCATTACGGACAGCCAGGTGTTCGCCAAGGTATCCGCCGATACTCCCCGCGATATTCCGTTAACTTCCTTTTCCATCTTATTTGCCAGATACAAGGGCAATCTGAAGACTGTCGTAAATGGAGCCAGAACTTTGGATACCCTGGAAGATGGCGACACGATTCTGATATCGGAGGGATGCACCCATCATCGCCAGTGCGACGACATCGGCACCGTCAAATTACCGCGGTGGATTCAGAATCACACAGGGAAGCATCTGAACTTTGAATTTACCAGCGGTACCGAATTTCCATTGGAACTTGGCAAATATAAACTCATCGTGCATTGCGGCGGCTGTACACTGAATGAGCGAGAGATGAAATATCGTATCAAATGTGCGGAAGATGCCGGAATTCCTATGACCAACTATGGAACCGCCATCGCATACATGCAAGGCATCCTGGAACGAAGCATCGAGATTTTTCCCTTTTTATAGATCTCATAACATCTGAATCCTTTCTATAAAATCAAAACAGACAGCGGATACATCTTTTTTCATATATCCCTGTCTGTTTTTATTTTACTGCTTATTCTATGGAACCTTTTCCATTCCTGTACTTATCTCTCTGCATTCTCATGAAATTCCTGGGCCTTTGCAATCTCCGCCGCCTGATCGTATCCGATTTTCACAGACATATGTGTCACATCTGCCAGCGACCCTTCCAGATGCTTTCTGCACCCTTCTTTATTGACCCGCAGCGTATCAATACATTTCTTGCGGAAGATCTCCGATGCTCGAATCAAAAGTTCCAGACTTTCCAACAGGCTATCTGCGATCAATGGCAGAAATGCATTCAGCTCAAAGTTGCCATTTGCAGCGGCATATGCAATCGCCTGATCATTTGCCATGACCTTCATGGCTACCTGGGTCACCATCTCTGGGATGACTGGATTCGCTTTGCCCGGCATGATAGTACTCCCTGCCTGCACTTCTTCCAGAATCAACTCTCCCAGACCTCCCTTAGGACCAGAATTCATCCAGCGCAGATCTCCGGCAATCTTCATAAGGTTCACAGCAAGTGCCTTCAGTAAGCCCGAGACTTCCACAAAGACATCGTTATTCTGGGTCAGATCTACAGGATATTCTGCTTTCGCAAGCCCGATTCCCGTCATTTCACGTAGATGTTCAATCACCAGATACATATATTTCCGATCCGCGTTATCCCCAAGTCCGATGGCTGTTCCACCGAGATTGACCTGTCGAAGTCTCTCTTCGACTTTATAGATGCGCCAGCGATCTCTTCCAATGGCCTGGGCATATGCGCCGAATTCTTCTCCCAGGGTAAGCGGCAGGGCATCCATAAGCTCCGTCCGTCCCAGTTTCAGAATATCTTTGTATTCCAGTTCCTTCTTCTGCAGGCTCTCCTGCAGTCGGCTGACCTCATCGCTTAACTTACGAACCAGCCGGATTGCTGCAATACGAAGAGCGGTAGGGTAGACATCATTGGTAGATTGTCCTTTATTCACATCATCCAATGGATGAATCACATTATAATCTGTGGCATCCTTTCCCAGAGATACCAGTGCACAGCCTGCCACCGTCTCACATACATTCATATTCGTAGAAGTTCCTGCACCACCCTGAAGTGGATGAATGCAGAAATTTTCCTGATACTTTTCCTGCTTCAGATCATCGCATGCCGCCATGATGGCATCTGCCTTCCATCCTTCCATCAGTCCCAGTTCCTTGTGAGACATGGCGGCAGCTTTTTTAACATCCAGCATTGCATAGATTAACGGAAGGCGGGTTCGCTCTGTCCCCAATGCAAAATTCTCACACGCCTTCTTCGTTTCCTTCCCGTATAACACCATGCTCATCCTCCTAGCAGACAATCTGATCCATAATCTGACCGATCGGAGCAGCAATCGTAAGCTCTGCTCCAACCTCTCTGGCTGTAGCGCTCTTATTGATCACGACCAGATGTTTTCCACGAAAATAATCGATGAATCCGGCAGCCGGATATACCACCAGTGAAGTTCCGCCAATGATCAGTGTATCCGCCATACTGATCGCATGAATGCTCTTTTCAATAATGGAAGAATCCAATCCTTCTTCGTACAATACCACATCTGGCTTGATCACACCGCCACAAGAACACTTCGGAATCCCTTCTGTATTCTTTACATAAGCCGCATCATAAAACTGATGACACCGCTGACAGTAATTGCGATGGACACTTCCATGAAGTTCCAGTACATTCTTGCTTCCCGCCGCCTGATGAAGCCCGTCAATATTCTGCGTGATCACCGCCGATAACTTTCCTGCCGCTTCCAATTCCGCCAGCTTCTTATGTGCCGGATTCGGTTTCGCATCCAGGAACATCATCTTACTTTTGTAGAATTCATAGAATGCTTCCGTATTTCGCACAAAAAAGCTATGGCTGACAATCTGTTCCGGCGAATATTTATATTGTTGTTGATACAATCCATCCGCACTTCGAAAATCCGGAATATTACTTTCTGTAGATACTCCCGCTCCGCCAAAAAATACAATATTCTGGCTGTCATCAATAATGTCCTGCAGTTTCCTTACTTCCTCTTCATACATTGCGCTTCCTCCTATACTGACTGGTTTGCATGTTCTATCCAAGAGATCACTTCCTCCAGACTCTCCATCTCAGCAGTAATTCCTACCTTCACTTCTTCGGGTACTACAATAATATCCGGAATGTGGATGATATATCCACCCGCTCTCTCTCCAGCCTCCACCCCGGCAATACTATCCTCCAGAACCAGGCATTCTTCCATAGGAAGATGCAGTTCTTCTGCCGCTTTCAAGAAAATATCTGGATTCGGTTTGCTCCTTTCGACTCTGTTTCCGTAAACAAATGTATCAAAATAAGCAGATACCTGTGCCATCTCCAGCATCCAATCTGCCAGTTCCTGGTTGGTAGATGTCGCTACCGCCATCTTAATCTGCTTCTCTTTCAAATATTCCAAAAGCACCAAAAGTCCCGGTTTTATCGGGACTCCATTTTCTTCCATATATTGAATTTGCGCCTGTGTCTTATATTTTCCAAAAAGATCAAAGTCAAATTCCGGACCATAGATATCCAGAATCTCCTTCCCGATCGATGCACGATTTCTTCCGCGAAATCCTTCCACCATCTCTTCGGGAATCTCATACCCAATCTTCTCTCCTGCCTGTTTCCAGAATCGAAAGGACAGTCGCTCTGTGTCAAACATCAGACCATCCATATCAAAGATTACACCTTTTATCATAAATTATGGCTCCTTCTTCTCACTGTATCCGGCAAAGAAATCCGACAATGCATCCAGAGTCTTCATCAGTACCGGCAATTCCTTCTCATCTAATTTGTCCAGAATTGCCTGCGTCATCTGTCGGTGATAATCCTCATGATGATGGTATGCTTTTATTCCCTTGGACGTCAGCTTCACAAATACGACTCTGCGGTCTTCTTCGCTTCTGTGACGTTCAACATACTTTTTATTTACAAGACTATTCATCGCTGTCGTAAGAGAACCCACGGTAATATTCAACTGCCTGGCAATGGAAGACATATTTCTTCCTTCTCCCAGTCCAATTGCCTCAATCACATGCATATCATTATTCGTAAGATCTTTGAACTCATCGGTTATAATGGCCTTTTCTTCCAATTCCCAGATCTCATTGATCAGCTTGACCAGAACATGATTAATTGTCATATATGCATCTTCCATTACCCGCTACCCCTTCGCTCGGCTATTCTTTCCAACTCGGGACTTATATCCCTTATCATGTATTATACTATTTCCGGCAGCAGGGAATCAATAACTTCTTGCACCGTTTCCAGACAATCCGCCCGATATGCATAAGCACCACAGAATAACAGCGCATCATCTACTTCTCCCTTGGCAGCATGAATCAATGCATCCGTGATACAGTATGGAATCTCATTCGGTCTACACCTGTGGAGACAATGATGACAAGGACTGTGAGGAATCTGCTCACCTGCCATAACCTTTTCCATAAATGGATTTTGGATTGCACGTCCTGGCATTCCTACCGGACTTTTTACGATCACAATATCCTCTTCTTTTGCCTTTAGATATGCTTCTTTATAACGGATATCTGCATCACATTCTTCCGTTGTCACGAACCTGGTCGCCACCTGGATTGCATCTACTCCAAGTGAAAATGCATGTTCTGCCTGCCTGCGGTCTGCAATTCCTCCTGCTAACGCGACTGGTATCTTGTGGGAATACTTCGCTTCATATGACCGAACTGTGTCAAGAATTGTCCGTATCTCCTGATCATATGCCTCTGACTGATATTCCTCCAGCTGATCTTTCGTAAACCCAAGATGACCACCGGCTTTCGGTCCTTCAATTACCAGAAGATCCGGCATACGATGATATTTCTTATCCCAGTACTTCAATATCACTTTCGCAGACTTATCTGTGGATACGATAGGTGCCAGTTTCACATCCGTGCCATCTGCAATCTTCGGAAGATCCGTTGGAAGACCTGCCCCGGAGACAATCAAGTCTGCCCCCGCATCGATAGCTTCTCTGACATAATCTTCATAGTCCTGCATTGCCACCATTATATTGAATCCTATGATTCCTTCCGACGCAATCTCTCTTGCTTTCTGATATTCTTTTCTAATGGCTCTTAGATTCGCTGCCTTTGTATTGGTATCAAAATCTGGTTCCTGAAAGCCAATCTGGGCGGCAGAGATGATTCCTATGCCGCCCGCCTTTGCAACCGCTCCTGCAAGGCCGCCCAGACTGATACCTACACCCATGCCGCCTTGTATAATCGGAACTTTTACTTCTTTTTGTCCCAATCTCAATGAATTGATATTCATATGCATTCTCCTACATCTTACGAAATCTGTTATACCGATGTGCAGATAACTCTTCCTGAGTCAAATCCCCGTAATCTCGCAAGAATCGTTCCATTTCTCTTGCTAACATCTGTGTCATCTGCTTCAAATTCTGCACGGTAAAATGTGACGGTTCTGGGAATACCTTTTCTACAATTCCCATGTGATACAGATCTTCTGCCGTCAGGCGCATGACCTCAGCCGCTTCTTTTGCTTTCGTACTGTCTTTCCACAGAATACTTGCAAATCCTTCCGGCGACAGAATAGAATAAATAGAATTCTCTAACATCCATACTTCATCTGCCACAGCCATAGCTAACGCGCCACCGCTTCCACCTTCTCCAATAATCACAGACAAGACTGGAACCTTTAAGCTGGACATTTCATAGAGATTTCTTGCAATAGCCTCTCCCTGTCCCCGCTCTTCTGCCTCCAGTCCACAGAAAGCTCCCGGGGTATCCACAAAGCAGATAACTGGACGTTGGAACTTTTCAGCCTGTTTCATCAGTCTCAATGCTTTGCGATATCCTTCTGGTGAAGGCATCCCGAAGTTTCGCTCGATATTTTCCTTCGTATTGGTTCCTTTCGCCTGCGCAATCACGGTAACCGGGATACCATGGAATCTTGCCACACCACCGATGATTGCCTTATCATCCCCATAATAACGGTCCCCGTGAAATTCAACAAAGTCTGTAAATAATGCCTGAATATAGTCGCTTCCTACCGGGCGATCATTCATTCGGGAGAGTAAGACACGATCCCATGCTCCCGCCAGATGATTATGAAGCGGAAGATCCTCATCTGTCTTCATTTTGCCAATTTCATTCATATCCTGCGATTTGTTCTCTGCCAGATTCGACTTCATCTTCTCAGGATTCGATGCATCCTCTTTTTCATGCAGCTTCAGAATCTGAGACAAAGTTTCCTTCAACTGTGGACGTTCCACAATGGCATCAATAAATCCATGCTCCAGAAGAAATTCTGAACGCTGAAATCCTTTCGGAAGCTTCTGTCCAATTGTCTGTTCAATCACTCTTGGACCCGCAAATCCGATCAATGCTTTCGGCTCTGCCAGAATCACATCTCCGAGCATCGCAAAACTTGCGGTCACGCCACCAGTCGTCGGATCCGTCAGCACACTGATATACAGAAGGCCGGCATCACTGTGACGCTTTAACGCTGCAGAAGTCTTCGCCATCTGCATCAGGGATACGATTCCTTCCTGCATTCTGGCACCACCAGAACATGCGAATAAGATTACCGGTAGCTTCTCCTGGGTAGCACGCTCTACCATTCTTGCAATCTTCTCGCCCACAACTTCACCCATACTGGCCATCAGAAACCGTCCATCACAGACACCAACAGCCGTCTCTGTTCCGTTGATGCTTATTTTCCCTGTAACCACAGCTTCTTCCAGCCCTGTCTTTTCCTTCAGACCTTCCAACTTCTCTTCATAGCCTTTATAATTCAACGGATTGCGAGTGGTAAGTCCCAGATCCCATTCTTCAAAGGTTCCCTCATCCGCAATCATTTCAACCCTATGATATGCATGTACACGGAAATATCCTCCACATTTTGGACAGATATAATAACCATTTTTCACATCTTCCGTAATGATTGCTCCGCCACATTTATTACATTTACGCAAAAGTCCTTCTGGAACTTCTGGTCTTGATGCGCCCAGATCAATATAATTTTTCCTTCCTGAATGTAATCTGGTCTTCTTAAACATGTTATCTAACTTCATAGAACGTCACCTTTACATCTTTTCGATAAACTCAATATCTATATTGCCGGCAAGATAATCCGGATGATTCAATATCTCATACTGATAATCCACGTTGGTATCGATTCCTTCAATAATCACTTCTCCTAATGCACACTGCATCTTGCGGATTGCTTCATTACGATTCTTCGCCCATACGATCAGCTTCGCTACCATGGAATCATAATACGGCGGAATGGTGTATCCGCTATATATAGCAGAATCAATACGAATTCCCTTTCCTCCCGGCAGATACATATCCGTGATAGTCCCTGGGGAAGGGCGAAATCCTTTCTCGGGATTCTCTGCATTAATTCGGCATTCAATCGCATGACCGCTCAGGTGGACTTCATCCTGTGTATAAGATAATTTTTTGCCGGACGCGATACGGATCTGCTCTTTGATCAGATCAATTCCCGTCACCCATTCCGTCACCGGATGCTCTACCTGAATTCGTGTATTCATTTCCATAAAGTAAAAATTTCCATTCTTCTCCAGCAAGAATTCTATGGTTCCCGCATTGACATAATTAGCTGCTTTTGCCGCCTTTACTGCCGCCTCTCCCATCCTGGTCCGTAATTCTTCGGTCAGGGCTATGGATGGTGATTCTTCAATCATCTTCTGATGATTACGCTGAATCGAACAGTCACGCTCACCCAGATGAATCACATTTCCATAACTGTCTGCCAGGATCTGGAACTCAATATGCCTCGGATGCTGTACAAAATGTTCGATATACATGGTGTTATCGCCAAAGGCCATCTGCGTTTCCTTCTGTGCTGTCTGGAAACTCTGCTCGAATTCTTCCGGTGTATTCGCAACTCGCATTCCTTTTCCACCGCCGCCAAGAGCCGCTTTGACGATGACTGGATAGCCGATCTTAGCTGCGATTCGAGCTCCTGTCTGGGCATCATAGATTGGTTCTGTACTGCCCGGAATCACTGGGACACCTGCTGCTACCATGGTATTTCTTGCTTCCTGCTTGTTGCCAAGTTTTGCGATGACCTGTGAACCCGGTCCGATAAACGTTATATTGCACTGTTCACACAATTCTGCGAACTTGCTGTTCTCTGATAAGAAACCAAAGCCCGGGTGGATGGCATCTGCCCCCGTCACGATCGTAGCACTTAAGATTCGATCCATGCTCAGATAACTCTCGCTGGATGGAGCAGGCCCGATACAGACCGCCTCATCCGCCAGTTTCGTATGCAAGGCTTCTCTGTCCGCCTCCGAATACACCGCCACCGTCTCGATTCCCATCTCTCTGCAGGCACGGATAATGCGCACTGCAATCTCACCTCGGTTAGCAATTAATACTTTCTTGATCATGCTGTCCACCTCGACTATCCAATCATAAATGTCAGTTCCGCACTGACAACCGTCTTGCCGTCCACACTGGCAATCGCCTCACCAACACCGACGGGCCCCTTCTGCTTAATAATTCTCGTCTCCAGACGCACCTTGTCCCCAGGGACAATCTTCCCTTTGAACTTACACTTATTAATTCCGCCAAAATACGCGATCTTGCCCTTGTTCTCTTCCATACTCAAGATTGCAACCGCACCAGCCTGTGCCAATGCTTCCACCGTCAGAACCCCCGGCATCACCGGCTCCTGCGGAAAATGCCCCGCAAAAAACTCCTCACGGTAAGATACACATTTATAACCAACCGCATACTGCCCCGGCTCATAATCCTCAATATAATCCAATAACAAAAACGGATGACGATGCGGGATAATTTCCTTGATCTGATTAATATCCAAATGCTTCATACTACCTCCTGGGGACGTAGTAAAATTGAAGTATACTACGTCCCTAATTAAAAAATGTGGTGTACCTATTTGACTTTTGCCCTGTACCCAAATTAACGAATTCTGAAAATTGGCTGGCCATATTCGACTGGCTGGCCGTTTTTGACGAGGATTTCTTCTATGATTCCGTCGTATTCGCTTTCGATTTCGTTCATTAATTTCATTGCTTCTATGATTGCCAATGTCTGGCCTTTTTTGACGCTGTCTCCTACAGCTACGAATGGTGCTGCGTCTTCTGCCGGTGCTGCATAGAAGGTTCCTACCAGTGGGGATTCTACAATTTTTCCTTGTGGTGTTGTCTCTGTCGCAACTGTTGTGTTTCCAGTGTTTTCTTCGGAAACACCAGATGGATTACCGACTGCTGTCATAGTGGCTGCCAGGGTTGCAGGATCGGTTGCCATCATGGTAGTTGTTACGTTTGCAGCTTCTCCCGTACTGATGGTTGCTGCCGGAATCGTCATTGGCGCGGATATGACCTGTACCTGATCTTTTTTCTTAGTCATATGCAGTTTCATTCCGTTTTCTTCGTATTTTAATCCGGTTAATTCGGACGCAGATACAGCTTCTATGAGTTGAATAAGGTTTTCCAATTCCATAAATCTCAGGCCCTTTCTATCTCTTTCTATGCTTTTCTTCTTCAATTATGCTTCCCTCCACCTATGGCTTTTCGCCAATTTGGATTCTATCGACCTACTATGTTATGCTTCACAAGCTATGATTCTTTTCGTCAGCTTTGTTACCCCTCATATTTTTTCAGCAGAAGGGTTGCATTATGCCCGCCAAATCCCAGGGAGTTGGTCAACACGTAATTCACGTCTTTTTCGACTGGAGCGCCGATTGCGTAATTCAGGTCGCATTCTTCGTCAGCAACTTCTGTGCCTACAGTCTGGTGAATGAATCCATCCTGGATGGATTTGACACAGGTGATAAATTCGACACCGCCGGCTGCACCGAGCAGATGCCCAATCATAGATTTGGTAGAGTTGATGACTACGTCCTTTGCCGCATCTCCCAACGCCACTTTGATGGCTCTGGTCTCGAACAGGTCGTTGTGGTGCGTACTGGTTCCGTGTGCATTGATATAATCCACCTGAGACGGTTCGATTCCGCCTTCTTCCATTGCCAGCATCATTGCTTTTGCCGCACCGCTGCCGTCTTCTGCAGGGGATGTGATATGGTAAGCATCTCCTGTTGCACCGTAGCCGGCAACCTCTGCATAGATCCTGGCACCTCTTGCTTTCGCATGTTCCAGTTCTTCCAGCATGACTACGCCAGCACCTTCACCAAGGACAAATCCATCTCTGTCTTTGTCAAATGGAATGGATGCGCGCATCGGATTCTGAGAGGTTGATAATGCAGTCAGGCTAGTGAATCCAGCAACTCCTGTCGGGCAGATACAACTCTCTGTTCCTCCTGCCAACATCACATCCGCATCCCCATACTGAATGGCACGGAATGCATCCCCGATACAGTTTGTTCCAGACGCACATGCAGTCACGACATTCGTGCATTTTCCTCGGAACCCTAACTGAATGGAAATATTTCCGGCTGCCATATTGGATATCATCAACGGCACCATCAGAGGATTCACTCTTCCCGGTCCCTTAGTCAATATCTTCTCATACTCGCGCTCTACCGTCTGCAGGCTTCCGATACCAGAACCAACGATCACACCCGCGCAAAACGGGTCTTCCTTCTCAATCTCCAGGCCGGAATCTTCATATGCCTCCTTTGCGGCTGCGACTGCATACTGGGAGAATAATTCCATACGCTTTGCAGCTTTGAAATCCATACGCTCTTTTGCCACAAATCCTTTGACTTCTGCTGCCAGTTTCACTTTATAATCGGTCGTGTCGAATTTGGTAATCTCCCCAATTCCTACTTTTCCTTCTTTGATACCTGTCCAGAACTCTTCCACCGTATTTCCGATTGGTGTCACAGCTCCAAGCCCCGTCACTACAACTCTTCTCTTCATACTCACTGTCTCCTTCTATCCTGAAACACAACATTCTAGCTAACTGTTGGCTGCTACATCACCATGCCACCGTCTACGTGTAGCACCTGTCCGGTGATATATGCCGCATCTTCTGATGCCAGAAATGCAGCTGCTGCCGCTACCTGTTCTGGTTTTCCAAACTTTCCTAACGGAATCTGCGCAACAGACGCTTCTTTCACTTTTTCCGGCAATACTTGTGTCATATCTGTCTCAATAAATCCCGGAGCAATCGCATTGACCGTAACTCCACGAGATGCCAGCTCTTTTGCTGCTGCCTTTGTAAGGCCGATCACACCGGCCTTAGATGCCGCATAATTTGCCTGACCGGCATTTCCTGCCACACCGACAACCGAAGATAGATTGATAATTCGTCCGCTTCTCTGCTTCAACATCTGGCGACTGGCAAAACGAATGGTGTTAAATGCGCCTTTCAGATTCGTATTTATCACTTGATCAAAATCTTCTTCTGACATCTTCATCAAGAGACCATCACGAGTAATTCCTGCGTTATTAACCAGAATATCCAGATGACCATATTCTTTGATCACATTTTGGATAAATGTCTCACATGCCTCATAATCAGACACGTCACACTGGCAGATTTCTGCCTTTCCCTGTGCTGCCTCAATTTCGGCTTTCACTTCTTCGGCCCTTTCTCTGGAACCGTTATAATTTACGATGACCATAGCTCCCAGAGATGCCAGCTTCTCTGCGATTGCCTTGCCAATTCCACGAGAAGCGCCCGTTACAACAGCAACCTTCTTTTCCAATCCATTTTCTAACATAATTCACCTACTACTTTTTCAACGTCATCCCAGGACGCGATATTGTAAACTTTCACATTACGGTTAATCTTTTTCATAAAACCTGCCAGTGTTCTTCCCGGTCCAATCTCTACAAATGTATCGACGCCATCTTCTATCATAGCCTCCATACTCTGCATCCAGCGTACCGGAGAACTTACCTGCTCTGCCAAAAGTGCTTTGGTCAGTGTAATATCTTCTACTCTGGAAGCAGTCACATTGGTCACATATGGCACTTTCAGCGGATACACTTCTGTGTGCTCCAGTTCTTTTGCAAGTTCTTCTCCTGCAGGAACCAGAAGCGGTGAATGAAACGGACCGCTGACATTCAACATAACGGTACGTTTTGCCCCTGCTTCTTTCAATCGTTCTGCCGCTTCTTCAACGGCTTCTTTCTTACCTGTAATTACAATCTGTCCCGGGCAGTTATAATTGGCAATAGTCACTCCGTCTATGTCTTCAATGACACGTTCAATCTCTTCTGCATCCATTGCCATGACCGCACACATTGCTCCCACCCCGGCAGGGACAGTATTCTGCATCAGGATTCCACGCTTACGCACCAGGCGGATGGCATCCAGATCCTTCATCCCGCCTGCCACAGCGATTGCACAATACTCTCCCAGGCTTAAGCCTGCGGTGCAATCCGGTGTAAGTCCTCTCTTTTCCACAACTCTGGTCATCGCAAGGCAAGTGGTAACCAGCGCTGCCTGTGTATATTCTGTAATGTCAAGCTTCTCATTTTCTTCAAAGCAAAGTGCCTTCATATCCAGATTCAACGCATCACTTGCCTGATCAAAGATCTCTCTTGCGATCTCGCTCTTCTCATAAAAATCTGCACCCATTCCAGCTTTCTGGGCACCCTGCCCTGGATAGATAAATGCAATCTTACTCATAAAAACCTGCTCCTTTTATCATTGCATCTGTCTCGCTTACCAACTTAGTAATCAATTCCTCACAAGACATTCTTTCTTTTACCATACCGGCAATCTGTCCTGCCATGACACTTCCGTTCTTCACATCTCCATCTACTACAGCTCTTCGAAGTCCGCCCAGTGTCAGCTGCTCCAGTTCTTCAAAGCTTGCTCCTTTATTTTCCAATTCCAGATACTTCTTCGTCATGTCGTTGCGAAGGGCACGGACCGGATGTCCTGTGGTTCTTCCAGTTACCCTGGAATCGATATCCTTCGCCTTGATAATCCTCTCTTTATAATTCTCGTGAACCTGTGATTCATCTGTCACGACAAAGTGAGTTCCCATCTGGACTCCCTTCGCACCCAGCATAAATGCTGCTGCGATTCCTCTTCCATCAGCGATACCACCAGCTACAATGACCGGAATATTTACCGCATCCACGATCTGCGGAACCAGGACCATAGTCGTATTCTCTCCGATATGTCCTCCTGCCTCACATCCTTCTGCCACTACCGCATCGGCACCACAACGCTCCATACGCTTTGCCAACGCAACAGAAGCAACCACAGGAATCACCTTTACTCCTGCCTCTTTCCACATCTTCATATATTTCTCAGGATTACCAGCTCCGGTAGTCACAACTTTAACGCCCTCTTCTACGATTACCTGTGCCACTTCGTCTGCATAAGGACTCATAAGCATAATGTTAACGCCAAAAGGCTTATCCGTTAACTTCTTCGCTTCCTGTACCTGCTCTCTTACCCATTCTGCCGGAGCACTGGCAGCTCCAATTAAGCCAAGTCCTCCTGCTTCCGATACGGCTGCCGCCAGATGATATTCTGCGACCCATGCCATACCTCCCTGAATAATTGGATATTCGATTCCTAATAATCTGGTTACTTCTGTCTGCATATTAAAACCCCACTTCTATTATTCTTTGTGTTCGTTGATATATTCCATAACATCCCCTACAGTTGCAATCTGTTCCAGATCTTCTGTTGGGATCTCAATTCCATACTCATCCTCCAGAGCCATTACCAATTCAAACAGATCCAGAGAATCTGCTCCAAGATCTTCTTTAAATGAAGACGCTTCTGTAATATCAGCTTCGTCTACTCCAAGATTTTCTGCCACTAATTTTTTGATTGTTTCCAACATACAATTAATCTCCTTTTCTTGATTTGTTCTTTGCAGAAAAGTAGCCACTGGCATTTTCTGCATCTTATAATATGATATCTATATAAACTGGAACTTGCCAGTTTATCTCCGCTTTATCATCGCTATGATGCCATTCCTCTTCTAAGAATGCCACTCAATGATCGTCGCTCCCCAGGTAAGTCCTGCACCGAATCCTGCCATCATGATCTTCTGTCCAGCCTTCAGCTTACCGGTACGGTTCATTTCATCCAACAGAATCGGAATACTTGCCGATGAAGTATTGCCATACTCCTGCAGATTCATCGGAAACTTTTCGATTGGTTCCTCCAGGCGCTTTGCCACGGCTTCTACAATCCTTCGGTTCGCCTGATGTAAGATATACCAGTCAATCTCTTCCTGAGTCATCTTATTTCTTTTCAATGCTTCGCGAATGACTTCCGGTACTTTTTTTACCGCAAACTTAAAGACCGCCTGCCCATCCATTTGCATAAAATGTGCTTCATCCACCAGGGACTCTGCAGCTATCTCTGAAGTCAGACCATTACAGTCATGTCTGCTCTTACAAGTAAGTGCCACTCCCTTTAATCCATCGGAATGAGTGACTGGCAGATAAAACTTCTGATCTTCTGCCTTCAACACTGCAGCTCCAGCACCGTCTCCAAATAAGATACAGGTTCCTCTGTCCTTCCAATTGGTCAGATTTGAAAGGCTCTCACTTCCGATAATCAATGCCGTCTTATATATTCCCCCGGCAAGATATGCTGCTGCGGTATTATAAGCCAACACAAACCCCGTACACGCCGCACTCAAGTCAAAGCAGGTGGCATTCATTGCCCCGAGTTCCTTCTGCACTTCACATGCAGCACAGGGAAGAATCACATTCGAAGAGATGGTCGATACCAGAATCAGATCTATCTCTTCTGGCGTTACTTCTGCATTATCCAACGCACGTTTCGCCGCTTCACAGGCCATAGAAACCGTTGTCTCTCCCTGAATGATGTGTCTTCTTACCACACCCGTTCTTTCCTGAATCCATTCATCACTGGTCTCCACCAGCTTCGCAATATCGTTGTTATCCATTGTATACGACGGTGCGTATGACCCCGTCCCACATATTATTCCTGTCATATGCATTCCTCTGATTTATTTTGACTTTAAATTATTTTGACTTTCAAAGTATATATCCGGTAAGCGTGTTTGTCAAGTACTTTGATATTCAAAGTATTATTTTTCTATAAAAAGATATGTCAGAAATCAACATTTGCTATCGATTTCTGACATATCTTTTCATATTATACACGTCATATCTTATCTTCTATTCTTATATGCCAACTTCACTTCTCTATCCTCTGTGATTAGCATTTCTCCGCGATATCGTAGATCAATCGTTCCGTATCTTCCCATCCAAGGCACGGATCTGTGATAGACTGCCCATAAGTCAGATTGTCACAGATATCCTGTCTGCCTTCCACCAGATAGCTCTCAATCATAATCCCCTTGACCAGTTTCTTAAGTTCCGGATTATAATTTCTGCTGTGAAGGACTTCACTGGTAATCCGGATCTGCTCCTTGAACTTCTTCCCTGAGTTTGAATGGTTCACATCTACGATGACCGCCGGATTTTTCAAATCCTTCTTTGCATACATATCTGCCAGACGTGCAAGGTCTTCATAGTGATAGTTCGGGATGGTTGTGCCGTATTTGTCAACGCCGCCTCTTAAAATCGTGTGCGCCAGTTCATTTCCGCTGGTGGTCACATCATTTCCGCGATAAATAAAACGATGTGGATGCTGTGCTGCAGTTACGGAATTCAACATCACTGCCAGGTCTCCACTGGTCGGATTCTTCATTCCCACCGGAATATCCATACCGCTGGCCGTCAGACGATGCTGCTGATTCTCAACGGAACGGGCACCGACTGCCTCATAAGACAATACATCATCCAAGTAACTTCTGTTCTCTGGATACAGCATCTCATCTGCAGAAGAAAGCCCCGTCTCTTCCATAACACGGATATGCATCTTGCGGATTGCTACGATACCTGCCAACAGATCCGGCTCCTTCTCCGGGTCAGGCTGGTGCAGCATTCCTTTGTACCCATCTCCTGTGGTACGCGGTTTATTCGTATATACTCTCGGAATAATCATTAATTTATCGGATACTTTATCTGCAACCTTTTTCAGACGATTGACATATTCACACACCGACTCTTCATTGTCTGCAGAACAAGGTCCTACCAGTACAACAAACTTATCAGATTCTCCGGTAAATATCTTACGGATCTCATCATCTCGTATCTTCTTAATCTTCTTTACCTCTTCCGGTACCGGGTACTGAGCCTTCAACACATCCGGCAGCGGTAATTCATGGTTCAATCTCATTGACATCTCTCTATCTCCTCCTGTTTTCACCTTATCTGCTCTGACACAAGTCCTTTTCCAATCAGATCATTCAGGAAACCTTCGCATCCTTCTACAATGTCATCGTATGTCCGGTCAAAATTCCCGGTATACCAGGGGTCTGCGATATCTCTTGGATTCTCTGAGAAGTCCAGAAGCTTGCATACCTTGTGCTCCGGGTCGGAACCAATGATCCTGTCTATGTTACGAATATTACGGTATTCCATCCCAATCAGATAGTCATACTTCTGATAATCCTTCTTCTGAAGCTTCACGGAATATTTCCCTGAGGTACTGATTCCATATTGTTTTAATTTATTCACCGTTCCATAGTGAACCGGATTGCCAAGCTCTTCTGAACTTGTAGCAGCAGAGGCGATATGAAACTGGTCACCCAGGCCACGTTTCTCTACCATGTCACGAAAGACGAACTCCGCCATCGGGGAACGGCATATGTTGCCGTGGCAGATGAATAATACATGAATCATATAGTCAAACTCCTTTGATGATCATCTCCTCTGGAGACTGTATCTAGTATAACACCACCGCCCCAAAACTTCAACACTTTAAAGCGTTGATATTTTCTTGTCAATTTTCTGATATACATACTTCATTGTCATTCCCTGTATGACTGTCGTAAAGAATACAATCGCATAAGTACTACCCGGCGGTTCGTTTTTTAGCCCGGAATCGGGCATAACAACCATATTTCGTAGTATATGCATTCCGGCTGTGATGCTTTGACTTGAACTTCGGAAATCCGGTCTTTGAACGTTCAAAAAACTTCTTTGCCAGTAATATCGATTTTCATACACATCTCTGCATCAGCTGACCGCCATTCTCCTTCAACCACCTATTCCATTTCCAATAATCTGGGAATACCCGAAGCACCTCTGCATAGAATCTGTCTGAATGATTCATCTCTTTTCGATGGCAAAGCTCATGAACCACAACACTATCAATGACTTCCGACGGTGTCAGCATCAGAAGACAGTTGAAATTCAGATTCCCATTCGCGCTGCAGCTTCCCCACCTGGTCTTTTGATTACGGATTGTGATTCTCCCATAATCGACACCTATCTTTGGCGCATAATATGCCACCCTCTGTGGAATCACTTTCACTGCCTGATCCGCAAGTTCCTGAATCTCTTGCATGGTAAGCTTCTCAACCGGCGGTCGTTCTTCCAATCTTTGTCTGGCAATCTCCTGGTGCTTCTGAATCCATTCTTCATGCTTATGCACAAACTTACAAATTTCTGAATCAGGAAGTCTTATGGGTACACGGACAATCACCTGCCCATCTGGTTTTACTTCCAATCCTATCGTTCTTCTATTGCTCCTGATCACGGTATACTCTAACTTCATATTGCCTGCCCCATTAGTTCAATCAATAGGATAGATTCCCAAATTAAAATGACACGATTAATTGCATTTTAAATCGTTCTTCTCCATAAACCGCATGTGGGATTCCCTTTGGCATGATTAGTGTATCGCCCTCCTCAAGGTAGAACACATCCTCCGCCACCGTAAAGCGGCCTTTTCCTTCAAGCACCGTCACCATTGCATCTCCACCGGAAGAATGAGTGGAAATCTCTTCCCCTTTGTCAAAGGAAAATAAAGTCATGCTGACAGAATTGTTCTGAACAAGCGTCTTGCTGACAACCTGGCCCTCCAAATACTCTACCTGATCCTTTAATGCTAACTTCACTTGCTTCTCAATGTTCTTATACATCTTTCTCTTCCTCCTAATTATTAAAACGGCAGTGTCATCTGTTCATACTTTTCTTCCATCTCTATTTCAGAGACTTCGTCCCCCTCCATCTGACGACCGACCCATTCCATCAGCACATCTACCACATAATCCTGCTGCTCTTCGGTAAGTTCCTTTCCTCTGGGAAAATGATGCCATTTCTCCAGACAGCCTCTGCAGCAGCAAGCCGTAGCATGCTGCGCAATAAAAATCGGATGGCCCTTCATCGGTGTTTGTTTACCGTCATTGGGAATCACCGCTGGCGCCAGGCGCTGACTGACAAAGTCCCTGGCATGCTCCCGAATCTTGTCACCGCCTTTATCAAGCACATATTTCTTATCCTTTTCTTTTAGATGAAACCCACTGCGAAACTTCGACTGGGATAAACGTTCAAACAAATCTTCCAGATTCCTTTTCTCACCATCACACAATCTTCTCACTCTTCTTATCCATCGTTAATCTTCCACCTTCTCAAACCGATACTTCTGCTTCACATCTGGATACTTCTGTCTGTCCACTTCACTCATGAACATCGCATACGGTCTGGCGCACACTTTAAACGGCGCGTATAACGCCTGATAAATCACCAGTCTCTCGCCTGTCTCTGTATGTGACGCAAACGCAAGCACCTTATACAGATACTCCGAAGTATCCGCAGATACCCACTCACGCTTAAAATGCTGCACGATATCACCCACACGGATATCCCTGTTCATTACCTCTGCCGGCTGTTCCTCTTCAGGTTCTGAGGCAATCGGTTCTGACTCTAATTCCTCATATTCGTCCTTGTCAAGAGAGACCGGAACACCGGTTTTGCCTGTGATATGAACACCGCCATACCAGGTACCCTCGATAGTAAAAATGTCACCAATGTCGTATTCCGAAGAATAATCATTATTTTTCTTTATAATCTTAATTTTATTCATTGGAGTCACCTCAATTTCCCTATTGCTTTTTCCATTTGCCTATAATCATTTATTTTCTCTCGTAGCAAGAGCTTCATCAAGACTTCCCGCCAACATGCTCAGATAAGATGTTCTCACCGTATCCTTCATGAAAAGTTCCAGTTCCACCATTTTCTTTTATTTCTTCTAGATTATTAACCGGCAGTTTAACTTCGATTTCATAATTATTCAATAAATATCCCCTCCCCGGTCATTACAATCTCTCTACCTTCAAATATAATTCAACTATCGCGATATCTATTCCTCTGCTTCATCCAACGCCACTCCTTCGCCCCATTCCTTCAGATACCTGAGATATTCTGCTTCTGTATTCAGGAAATTCTCTGCATTCTCGGGCAGTACGATGGGTTCCAATGTACCTGCGATATAATTGCACACATATATCACTTTGCTGCAATTCAGGAATACCCAGTCGAATTGTACTTTTTCATTTTTCTGGCGTTGTTCCATGTATTCGAATAGAGATTGTGCATCAATCGTTGTCTCGTCTGTCGGATGTAAGAACAGATACAATCCATTATAGCGTTTGTTCTTGTAGTTGGCATTTAGTTTTTCCAACTTCCTGTCGAATCGATACTCTGCTTTTTTCAGATAATCCTGCTCTAGTTCCGGATCGGGTAACACAGCCCAGAATCTTCCGTTGTAAAAGTACAGCCGATCTCCGTACCGTTCGATTGCCGATTCCGGGAGTTCTTCTTTCCGACATCCCAGATATTGTTCAATGAAGGATTCTGTCTTTCCATCGTCTGGCATGAGTGCCTGACTGACTTCCAGTCCAAAGTCCATGGTCTCATTGATCCAGTCCGGAGATTCACTTTTGATGAAGACAGGCTTATATTCTGCCCACAGATACTTTAATGAAACTGCTGCGTATATCTCATTTAACAGCTTTTCATATGCCATCTTTCTACCTCCCGTCTCTGACCTTTTGGTAACTTAGTACAGAGTATGGCAGTTTTATTCAGACTCGCCCCACTCTAATATTTCCTTCAGACTCCTTGGTTCATAATCCATATAAGGCTGCATACATCCCACATTGTATGCACGATATTCTGCTTCTCCTTTGCGATGAATCTTTTCGTCTTGATTCATGCGTGTTATACAAGATTGAAAGAATACATCCTCTTCCGACTTATGGGTATGACCGTATAAGAGAATGGTCCCTTTGTGCTGTCCGTTCCACATCAGAATTGGATAATGGGACAACACCAGTTTATAAGCTCTTCCGCCGTAGGAATCTGTCACTTCTTTATAGTCGCATATCTCATAGAACAACTGCTTCAGACGATAATCAGACAGATCATCGTGATTACCCTTGATCAGGATTTTCTTTCCCTTCAGTCTCGCAATCAAGGACAGCAGTTCTTCATTTTTCCCTCGCATACTGACATCACCGAGAATGTACACCGTATCACCATTTGTAATCTTCCGGTTCCATCTGGTAAGAATATCCATATGCATCTCCTCTAATGATTGATATGGCCTTCCATCGTAATTTCTCCCGCCATTGTCAATCTGACTACAGCAGAATAGATGCAGGTCACTAATATAATAATTCATTGATTGCCCTCTCTACTCAAATGGATACCGTACTCCCCAGTCTTCTCGAAGTGCATCCATCTGTTCCATAATCTTCACGGTCTCGCTGTGTGGCATTTCTTCACATTCCAATTGTCCATCTTCCAACGCTCTCTTGCAGGCCTCGACTTCATACTCGTATCCGGTGATCTGCTTTGGTACTTTTATGGTGCGGACTAATGTTCTGTCCTTTGTAAACACTTCGATCTTGTCAATATTATTGATATTATATGCGATCAGATAACCCTTGGTTCCGTAGATGATGCCGTACTGCTCTGTTGCGGCCATCATTCCTGCGTGCAATGTTGCAATACGTCCATCTTTGTAACTGAAGATCATCGCATCTTCTGCATCCATGCCGGAATCTATTTTTACACAAGTTGAAGTGATTTTCTCGATATCATTTCCAAAGAACATACTGGCGAAATTGATTGGATATACACCCACATCCAGCAGTGCTCCGCCGGCAAGTTCCGGCTTGATCAGACGTTCTACTCCAGACAGTTCATACCCCAGATTCGCACTCAGCATTTGTAGTTCTCCAAGCTCTCCACTTTCCAGAATATCTGTGATAATCCTTCGAGACGGCATATAGCGGGTCCAGATTGCCTCTGTGATAAATACGTGCTTTTCTTTTGCATAATCAAGAAGTTCTCTTGCCTGTTTCGCATTTGCAGTAAACGCTTTTTCACACAATACCGGCTTTCCATAGGTAATACATAATTTTGCATGTTCCAGATGATGAGAATGTGGGGTCGCGATATAAACCAGATCTACGTTCTCATCAGCCAGCATCTCCTCATAAGAGCCATAGGCTTTCTCAACATGCTCATCCTCTGCAAATCTTTGCGCCTTCTGCAGATTCCGGGAAGCAACTGCATATGCATCAGCCCCTTCCATTCCGTTCAATGTAAGTGCCATCTTGCGAGCAATACCGCCTGCGCCTAATATTCCAACCTTCATTTCTCATTCTCCTTTTCTATCATCCAGATTTTCTGTGCAGGCTCCCATTGCCTCCATTACTGCATTGCGGAAGCCGCATTCTTCCAACTTCTTGACCATCTCAATCGTAATTCCTCCAGGGGTACATACTTGATTCTGCAACTCTGCCGGATGCTTTCCTGACTTCAGGACCATCTCTGCACTTCCTTTTACAGCCTGTGCACTCAGACGGATTGCCTGATCCCATGGAAATCCTTCTCTTGCGGCTCCATTTGCCATTGCGTCTATCAACATGAAGATCATCGCCGGAGACGAACCAGTAACCGGAATAATTCCATTCAGCAGTCTCTCTGGCATCCGTTCTGCTGCCCCGAATCCTCCGATCAATCTTGTAAGTTCTTCCACCTCTTCTTCTGTAACGTTATCGTTCGGCGCTACTGCGGTTACCGCTGCTCCAACCGTAGCACAAGTATTCGGCATGGTACGGACGATCTTCTGATCAGCGCCGATGTGTGACTGAATCTCATCCAGTGTAACACCTGCTGCCACAGACCATACGATGGTTCCATTTTTCTGGACAGTCTCGGCAATTTCATCGAACACATCCGGACAGAACCTTGGATGAATTGCAATCAATACAATATCTGCTTTTGCTGCTTCTTTATTATCCTGTGTAATATTAACTCCCAAAGTATCCTTGATCTTTTCAAGGCTTGGCAGATAGATATCCGACACCAGAATCTCAGCCGGATTAATCAATTTGTTATTCACAATTCCTCCAAGAATCGCATTTGCGATAAGTCCACATCCAATGGTTCCTAACTTCATCTTCTTTTCCTCCTCGTAAGTTTTGAACATATTTATACCAGTCTCGTGGTCCATTTCGTACAATCCCATACGTCTGTCGCAATTCCATCATAAAATTCTGGTTCGTGGCACACCATAAGAATACTTCCTTTATAATCAATCAGTGCTCTTTTCAGCTCATCTTTTGCCATTACGTCCAGATGATTCGTCGGCTCATCCAACACCAGAATATTGGACGGGCGGTTGATCAGCTTACACAGCCGAACCTTCGCCTGTTCGCCTCCTGAAAGCACCTTTACTTTACTTTCGATATGATTCGTGGTCAGACCACATTTTGCAAGGGCAGAACGTGCTTCGTATTGGGTGAATCCTGGGAATTCGTTCCAGATCTCTTCCAGGCAAGTAGTCTCGATATCCGGCGGCATCTCCTGCTCGAAGTATCCGATTTCCAGATAATCTCCCTGCTCTACCGAACCTTCAAGCGGATCGATCAGTCCCAGAATACTCTTAAGAAGCGTGGTCTTTCCGATCCCATTTGCACCGGTCAATACAATTTTACTTCCTCTTTCCATCTCCAGATTCAGAGGTGAAGACAGGGGATCATCATATCCAATCACCAAATCTTTGGTTGTGAAGATATATCTGCCCGGCGTCCTTGCGACCTTAAAGTTGAATTCTGGTTTCGGCTTCTCGGCTGCAAGTTCAATGATGTCCATCTTATCCAGCTTTTTCTGACGGGACATTGCCATATTTCTGGTCGCGACACGTGCCTTATTTCTTGCCACAAAGTCTTTAAGCTCCGCAATCTCTTTCTGCTGACGGTTATAGGCTGCCTCAAGCTGTGCTTTCTTCATTGCGTAGACTTCCTGAAATTTATCATAATCTCCTACATAACGTGTAAGCTGCAGATTATCCATATGGTAGATGAGATTAATGACGCTGTTCAAAAAAGGAATATCATGAGATATCAGAATAAATGCGTTCTCATAGTCCTGCAGATATCGCTTCAACCAGGTGATATGTTCCACATCCAGATAATTGGTGGGCTCATCCAACAATAAGATATCTGGCTTTTCAAGAAGTAATTTGCCCAGAAGAACTTTGGTCCGCTGCCCGCCTGAAAGATCAGTTACATCCCGCTCCAGTCCGAGTTCCAGAAGTCCCAGCGCTCTTGCAACTTCTTCTACTTTCGAATCTATCAGATAGAAGTCCCGATTAGTGAGCAGATCCTGAATGACTCCCAGTTCCTCCATATAGGCTTCCATCTGCTGTTCATCTGCATCTCCCATCTTATCACAGATCTCATTCATCCGCGCTTCCATATCAAACAAAGAATCAAAGGCACTTCTGAGAACGGATCCTATGGTCATGCCTTCTGTAAGGACTGCGTGCTGATCCAGATACCCGACCTTCACGTTCTTCGCCCATTCAATCTTGCCTTCATCCGGCATAAGCTTCCCGGTGATAATGTTCATAAAGGTAGATTTCCCCTCGCCATTTGCTCCAACCAGACCGATGTGCTCTCCCTTTAACAAGCGGAAAGAGACATCTTCAAAAATCGCACGATTACCAAAACCGTGCGATAAATGTTCCACATTCAGAATACTCATATAACCTCCTCAATCATTTACCATATATGTATGTATATCATCCAATGTATCGATCAATGGATCCAACAAGTCTATACGCTCACATGCATTACTCAATACGACCATTACATATGGATGTTCATCTGCCATCACAATTCCCGCATCATTCTGTACCATATAATAATCACTGGAATTGATCCAGCCTGCCTTGGAATATACCGTATACGTATCTCCTAATGTGTCATAGATACATGAATTCAAAGTATCTGTAAAAACAGATGCAAGCCACCGGGAATCTTCCGTATCACTCATAAAGTAATCATACATTTGCACCCACAAAAGTCCCAATTCTCTCGCTGTGATATCTGCCCACTTATCGATGAACTCTATATCACTACACCCGGCTTTTTCCATCCATTTTTGAAACACTTCTTTTCCATAAGTATTCCACAGCACTTTATATCCATCATTACTGGATATATGAATGGTCTCCTCTATCACAGAGCGCTGCTCATCCAGGCAAGACGGCACTTCCTGTGCCAGACAGACTACATAAGGCCCTTTGATGGTGCTGGCAGAATAATAGGTCTTTGTCTCGCGATAACTAAAACCCTGACCACTGTTCAGATCATACATCCAGAAGCTGACATTATAACCTTCTGCTTCAATTGCCTCCGTTTTATCTTCTAATTCCTTCTTTAATCTTGGTTCCGGTTCATGAACAACCATATCTATTGCCGATGAGACCACACTGGCTCCAACTGCATGCGAATATGTACTTGATTCAGCCGCCTTTCCTGTCATGGTGCAAAAGCTGATCAGAGTCATAAGGAAAGCACACACAATAAGAACCGATTTTCCCTTTTTCACAGCCCACCTCTTTCGTACTTTAGATTGCCTTTCCGGCCATAACCTCCTGATAATCTTTGTAATTCTTCTTCAGAAGTTCCGGTGTATTCAGTCCATACGGGCATTTGGACTTGCACTGTCCACACTCCAGACACCCTTCAATCTTCTTCATCTTCTCCTGTGTCTCCTCTCCCAGATATGCAGCCGATGGCGCGCGCCGAAGAAGAAGTGACATTCTTGCACAGTTATTGATCTCGATTCCTGCCGGACATGGCATACAATATCCGCAGCCCCGGCAGAATTCCCCCTGCAGCTCCTGCTTATCTCTTGCAATCCTCTCTGCAATCTCTCCTTCCATCTTCGGTGGATTGTCCTGGTAGGATAAGAACTCATCCAATTCACGTTCTCTCTGGATTCCCCAGATTGGAAGGACGTTATCATATTGATTCATATATGCATAAGCCATCTCTGAATGATTGATCAGCCCTCCAGCCAGAGCTTTCATCGCCAGAAATCCCATATCCTTCTCTTTACACTGCTCTACAAGATTCAGTTCCTGTTCTGAACTCAGATAGCTGAACGGAAACTGCAATGTGTCATAGAGACCACTGTCTATTGCTTCCTGGGCCACCGCAAGACGATGGTTCGTAATTCCGATGAATCGGATCTTTCCCTGCTTTTTCGCTTCCAGCATTGCATCATATAACCCATCTTCTCCACCCGGTTTCGGACAGAATGCCGGATTATGAAACTGATATACATCTATATAATCAGTCTGCAGCTGTTTCAAAGATTCCTCAAGATCCTTCCAGAAGCCTTCCGCATCCTTAGCCATTGTCTTGGTCGTAATAAAGATATCTTTCCGCACATCCGACAGTGCATACCCAATCTTCTCTTCACTGTCGGTATACATCCGAGCGGTGTCAAACAGCCGCACTCCGTTCTCATACGCTTTTTGCAAAATCTTCGCTGCATCTTCCTTACTGATCCGCTGAATCGGCAGCGCCCCAAATCCATTCTTATTTACCACAATATTCGTTCTTCCTAATCTGACAGTATCCATAATTCTCCTCCTTCGTCTTATATATTATCTTAGCACATCCTTTCACCTCTGACCAGAGGACAACACTGGATGAAATGTTGATAAAAATATAAATTTGGTTTTTCTTTCTGATAGCGTTGTTAATTGTTCCTTATCATGTTATAATTTTATCAAATGATTAGACAGGAGGCGTGCATTATGTATGCAGAATTTAGTGACAACCTAATAACCGGTAATGAGATGATTGATTCTCAGCACAAAGAACTGATCTCTAAGATTAATGACGTTCTGAAAAGTTGCGAACAGAGCAATGATAAATTAGTCGCAGTAAAGACTCTGGACTTCTTGGAAGAATATACAGAATATCATTTCTCCGCAGAGGAAGCACTTCAGAGAGAGATTGAATATCCAGGCTACGATAAGCATAAAGCTCAGCATGATGCTTTCAAGCAGACGATCGCTGATCTTCAGGATATGCTTCAGGAAGAGGAAGGTCCATCTCCAGCTTTTGTAGCAAAGGTTCAGGAAAAGGTCGTTGAATGGCTTTATGTACATATCGAAGGCTTTGATCGTTCTGTTGCAGAATACAAATTTATGCGCGAGAACAATGCAAGACTTTAACAGCGATATCAGATTTTGATTCATAATCATAGCGCCCAGCTATAAGCTGGGCACTATTTCTTATACATTTTATTATATTATTAACAAAGGAGACCTATTATGGCAATGACCATCTTCCATTTCATCTATCAACTTTTATGGGGCGATCTCATTACCATTCCATTACCCGGCGGCAGTTCCGTGGGGATTTCCCTGTTAGTACTGATATTGATTCCATCCGGCATCTACTTTACTATCCGGACCCGGTTTCTTCCTGTCCGCCTTTTCCCGGATATGATGAAAGTTACAATTGAAAAAAAGGCATCTTCTCAGAAGGATTCCATCTCTGGACTGCAGGCATTGATTATCTCCACTGCGACCCGTGTCGGTATGGGGAATCTGGTCGGTGTGGTAGCTGCAATATCCGCAGGTGGCGCCGGTGCCGTCTTCTGGATGTGGGTGACAGCTCTTCTTGGTTCCTCTACAGCATTCGTTGAGGCAACCCTGGCACAGCTTTACAAAGAAAAGGATCCCTTATATGGCGGATATCGCGGTGGTCCTGCCTACTATATCCACCATTTATTTATCAAAAAAGACAGCACCCGCAGGCATTCTGTTATCGCCATTTTATTCGCAATCTCTGGTCTGATCTGCTGGTGTGGCATCAGCCAGGTCATTGGGAATTCCGTTTCTTCGGCGTTTGAAAATGCCTTTCATATTCCACCACTCTATACGACGATTCTACTCGTCCTTATTGCCGCAATTATTGTACTTCGCAAAAACGCGACCGTAAAAGTGCTGGATATTATCGTACCGATTATGGCAGGGCTCTATTTCTTCGTTACGATATTTATTATCGCAAAAAATATAACCTTGCTTCCTTCCGTTTTCCAGCAGATATTCTCAGAAGCATTCGGATTGCGTCAAGTCGCAGCCGGAGGTTTCGGTGCTGTGTTGATGAACGGTGTAAAGCGCGGACTGTTCTCCAATGAAGCAGGTTCTGGATCAGCGCCATGCGCGGCCGCCGCTGCTGATATCAACCATCCTGTCAAGGAAGGACTCTTGCAGGCATTCGGTGTCTTTATCGACACCATCGTTATCTGCAGCTGTTCCGCAATGATCATGCTTCTGACTCCATCCGCACTCACCGAAGGGCTTGTGGGCATGGATCTTCTTCAGGAGGCAATGCGCTATCATCTTGGAGAATTCGGAGTGATATTCATTGCTGCCACTCTGTGGCTCTTCAGTTTCTCGACTTTTATCGGTGTACTGTTCTATGCCAGATCAAATGTTGCCTACCTGTTTGGCGATAACTGGCTGTCACAGACATTGTATAAAGTCCTTGCACTGATCATGCTGTTCATCGGCGGACTGGCTGCATACACCTTCGTCTGGGATCTGGGAGATGTTGGAATCGGGATGATGACCATCTTTAATATGATTGCATTGATTCCATTATCACGCCAGGCAATCGACGCTTTAAAAGAATACGAACGCACAAAAAAACCTAGATAGCTACTTCCCTTTATTCACTTTTTCTGACACACCAGCGATACTGGTAAGGTGCCATCCATACTGACTGCATGCTCACTCTTTCTTTACGAAAGAGGTCTTCATACTGTGCATCAAGAGTCGGAAGACATGCCATCTTACCTTCCCCTGAAAAATTGGCAATACAGATCAGTTCTTTTTCTTTGAAAGTTCTCCGTATGGCAAATACCGACATCTGACAGGTATCCCATGTTGTCACATTAGCTTCATTGCGAAAGCATGGATTCTGTCTTCGTATCTGTTCCATCTTCTTAAGCCCTCTCCAGATTTCATTCTGGACAGTTCCCTTTTTCCTGCGAAGTTCTGCATTCTCCCAGTTAAAAGGGCTTCTATGCAGATAACGACTGTCTGCGGCAACATCCGGATTGTTCTTATATCCATAATCGTTGACTTGGCCAATCTCATCTCCGGATGAGAGCATCATAAATCCCTTCAGGCTCATACATGCTGCATGCATCATCAAGACCCTCTGAATGCCTTGCTCTTTCTGCCAGTCATCCCCTTCGAATCCGCCCTTTTCGATTCCGCACAGACTTGCAGTTGTCCCACAACTTCTGGCATCCAGGCTAATCGGATCATAATTATACAGTTCACCTCTTGCAAAACTATCTGGGAACGTCCCTTCGAAGAACCGGTACAGATACTCCTTATGTCTTAATGGATCAATCTGGAGATTTCTTTCCTGTTCTTCATCCAGTCCCCATCCGATATCATCATGACAGCGCAGATAATTGACGAAATAACAATTATCAGGGAGACTGTGAATGACATCCATCTGATGTTTCAAAAGTCTGGTGTCCTGTGTAGCCAGGGCCGCCCACAGATTGACCATACTGGATACTCCATACAGCATATGGCATTCCGGTTCTTCCTTCGTACCGAAGTATACCGGCAACTCTTTCGGCGCCATAACGACCTCACCTTTTAGGATAACTCCCGGACATACAATCTCCAGAATCATTCGAATCATCCGCACAATGGTATGCACCTGTGGCAGATTCCTGCAGTTTGTTCCAAGTTCTTTCCAGATATACGGGACTGCATCGATTCGAAAGATCTCCACACCCATATTCGCCAGATACAGGATATTTCCCACCATCTCATTAAACACTTTTGGATTGTGGTAATTCAGATCCCACTGATATGGGTAAAATGTAGTCAGTACAAATCTTCGCATCTCTTCACACCAGGTAAAATTCCCCGGTGCCGTAGTCGGAAATACCTGAGGCATCGTCTGCTCGAATCTTGATGGAATATCATAGTTGTCATAACACTGATAACGTTGCATATATTCCCATTCTCCTGCCTTGGCGCGCATTGCCCACTCATGTGTATCCGCCGTATGATTCATGACAAAGTCAAGACAAAGACTGATTCCCCTCTCCCGCAATGCTTTTGTAAGTTCTTCCAGGTCCTCATTCGTACCAATCTCCGGGTCAACCGTTCGAAAGTCTTCTATTGCATATCCTCCGTCGTTATATGGATGTGGCATCTTCAAAAGCGGCATCAGATGCAGATATGTAATCTTCTGCTCTGACAGATAATCCAGGTTCTGGATCAGTCCCTTCAGATTACCTGCAAATAGATTCGGATACATGGTCATTCCCAGCATATTTTTATCTCTGAACCAAAACGGATTCTTTTCTCTTTTGCTATCCAGTTCCTTCAATTCTGGGGATCTGTTTTTAAAAAATGACTCCATCGATAGAAACAACTCTTCATAGCTACGGTCATCCTGGTACAACGACATGTATTTTTCATATAGCTCCTGTCCATGGAGCTGCATTCTTCGTTTATAATCTTTATCTTCCATTTTATTTCCTGCTTACATCTCGTTCCATCATATCTAACACCATAGTGACTCCTTATCTGTCAGAATTATGGCGCAGATATGTAATATTATTCTTATCGGTTTCTACTTCTATAATGTCTGTCAGGCCATATACTACCTGGCTGATAACATATTCCCCATCGTTGATATATATTTCAACCAGATTTCTATCCACGAAGATCTCCAGCCTACATTCACCAGAAACTTTTGGACTCTTTGCTGTCAATGCATACTCTTTCAGATCTGCAAAGACTTTACTCCGATCCGTCAGAATACGCCTGTCACACCTTTGAATCTGATAACCACCAATGTTGAGCTTCTCTCCTTCTTCCAGACATACTTTTATGCAAAATGGCTCCAACGGATTCCACTCTTGTGAAGATGCTGCCACTTCGTTAAAATACTTCCTTACTTCAGGGTGCACCCTGTAACAGACATGCCCGTTCTCCACTTCAACCACACGTGGCAGACACATCATACCATTCCATTTAATTCCTTCAGCCTCTGTAACCGGCTGCGGCATACGCATCCAGGCAATCATGACTCTTCGGCCTTCGTGATCCAGATTCGTCTGTGGTGCATAGAGATCCATTCCATAGTCTACATACTGTACTTCTCCAGTCAATCGAAGATTGCACTGTTCCCGGTCGAATTCTGCCGTAGCACAGATTGCATGGTTCTCATAACCACAGGACCCATCTGCTATATACATGGCAGATCCTTCAAACACATGCACTCCATCTACCTCGAATATATCCGGGCATTCCAGAATCCTGCCAAAGCGTTTATCCTGAACCTGATTTTTAAACTTCCAGTTGATGCCGTCATGGCTCGTATAAAAGACTGCTCTTCCAACCTCTTCCCGATAAGTGCTTCCAAGTACCATGTAATAGGTATCGCCATCTTTCCACACCTTTGGGTCTCTGGTATGCGTCGGATGTGCCTGATCTTCATTCTGGTTCACCGGAATAATCTGCTTTTTATCTTTCCAGTTGTCAAAATGTATCCCATCCTTCGAGATTACCATCGCCTGGCTGGTTTCAAAGCGGTTATCCTTCGCCATATGAATATTCTCACGGTCTGATTCCAGATATTTTACTGCCGAATAATACAGGTACATCTCTCCGTCTTTCTCAAGCGCGCTTCCCGAAAAGACACCATTCTGGTCATAATCCTTCGTCGGAAATAATGCTACACCCAGATGCTCCCAATGAATCAGGTCATCGCTCACCGCATGCCCCCAGTGCATGGTCCCCCATACCGGAGCATACGGAAAAAATTGATAGAACAGATGATATCTGCCTTTAGAATAGATGAATCCATTCGGATCATTGATCCAGTTACCCGGAGCTCTTAAATGCAATTCTTGTTTTGTCATATTTATTCAGTCCTTTATTCTGTCAATTCTATTTTACTGCACCCGCAACTACACCACCGATAATCTGCTTCTGAAGCGCTACATACAGAATCAGAATCGGAATTACGCACAGTAACAATCCAGCCATAATTGTACCATAGTCTGCAGAATAGGTTCCATAGAAACTATAAGTAGACAACGGCAATGTCAATAATTTCTTATCTGTCAATACCAGTGACGGAAGCAGGAAGTCGTTCCAGAACGCCAGTGAATTCAAGATTACCATTGTTGAGATGATCGGCTTCAACAGCGGCAGCACAATCTTAAAAAATGTCTGAGAGTGTGTACAGCCATCGATATAGGCTGCTTCTTCCAGTGCAATCGGAACATTTCCTTTGATAAATCCATGGAACATGAACACGGACATTGCCATAGAAAATCCTGTATGCAGGAAGATCAAAGTAATTCTGTGATTCAGAACGTTCAGTGTACCTCCGTAGATACTTACCAATGGAATCATCAATGCCTGGAACGGGATAATCATGGATGCTACCATCAGTGCAAATGTAATCTTAGAGATTCCATTATTGTGTCGAACGATATAATATGCAAGCATTGCTGCCAGTAGAGTTACCAGCACCGTTGCGGAAGCCGTTACGATCAGCGAATTCTTGAATGCATTCAGGAAATCCATCTGTGTAAACGCTTTGACAAAGTTATCAAAAGACAATCCCTTGATTGTAAAAAGCCATGAAAATGGGCTCTTAATGATATCTCGCTTCTGTTTCAGCGAATTGATCACCACCATAAGAAAGGGGAACATATAAGCAATAAAGATAATGATCAGGCCTGTCATTGCGAGAATGTTGGTTACTCTTTTCTTATTTCCACCAATTGTTGTACGGCTCATTATGCTTCTACCTCCTGTTTCTTTGTCAGATATACCTGAATACCACTAATACATGCTACAATGATAAATAAGATCAATGCCTCTGCCTGGCCGACACCAAACTGTCTGGATGTAAATGCCTTTTCATATACATGCATCGCTGCCATCTCTGTCGTTCCGTATGGTGCACCGGCAGTTAATGATAAGTTCAGATCATATACCATAAATGCGCGGGACAATGTCAGGAACAGGCAGATCGTCACAGACGACATCATCAGCGGCATAACAATATTCTTCATCTTGACCCATCCGGATGCTCCATCAATGCTTGCTGCTTCCATAACATCTTCATTCAGTCCCATAAAGCCAGCCACATAGATCAGGATCATATAGCCGGACAGCTGCCATACCGATACCAATACCAGTGCCGCAAATGCTTTCGCCGGGTCTGACAGCCAGGATACCTCGAACAACTTCCAGCCTGTGGTCTCTCCGATACTTACGAATACTCTGGAAAATACGAACTGCCATATGTAACCTAATACGATACCACCGATCAAGTTCGGTGTGAAGAATCCTGCACGGAAGAAGTTCTGTCCTTTGATTCCTCTTGTCAATAAATATGCAATTGCAAATGCAATCACATTGACCAGCACAACTACCAGAATCACATACTTGAATGTCAGAAGCAGTGATGTCCAGAACTGTGTATCCTTCATAACACCTGCAAAGTTCTTAAGTCCGATAAAATGCTTCTCGCTTGACACGCCATTCCAGTCCGTCAAAGTCAGATAGATACCATAGATAAACGGAACCATTACGACTGCAAAGAAGCAGAACATTCCCGGCAATGCAAACATACAGAAATCTTTTCCATTATTTTTTGATCTCATCTCTTATCCCTCTCTTCTATTCCTGTTCATCCCAATAGTCTTCAACAGACTCGATAAATTCTTCCCTGTCACTTCTGCCAGCCAGATATTTCTGCATTGCAGCTCCCAGCACAGACCAATGGTCATTCGGTACGATTGCCGCTGCATTGAATGCTCTGTCATTGTGAACCTTCTCATAGATATCACGTGCCAGCGGGTCACTTGGCTCATACGGATTATTCTGGAATGCCGGAATAATACTACAGGTCTTCACCAGCATCTGCTGCCCGATCTCACTGTATACGATCCAGTTCAGGAATTCCTTAGCTGCAGCCTGCTCCGTCTCAGACGCCTGCTGTCCATCCACCATCACCTGCTTTGAAGGAGAAGCCTGAATCTTCTGATTTACAAAGTCATCTTCATCATTGTTCATAAAATACGGAAGAAATCCATACTCGTCGTCTTCTTCTGCTCCTGCTTCTTCCATATTCGGCCATGCCCAGTTTCCATTGAACCAGATAGCCGTCTTGCCATCCACCAGATCGATTGCCATCTCATCGTAATCTGCTCCCAGCGGATCACCTTTTGCTACATTGTATTTCTTCAGTACATCGAACATATCCAGGAATTCTGCCATGCGGTCATATTTGGTCAGATTGATTTCTCCATCCTTAATCTGTTCAATACATTCCTGCGCCCCCTCAGAGGTTCCATCATAAGTCTCATAGACATATTGCAGGTGGTGAGCACCCAGCGACCAGTCTTCCTTTGCAAGAGATACTGGCTTTTCAATTCCACCCTTGACCAGTCTATCCAACAACTCCTCAAATTCGTCCAGCGTTGTAATAGAATCTGGATCGAATTCCTCACCCAGTGCATCTTCTATGACTGCTTTGTTGTAGATCAATCCACGTCCCTCAATACACAACGGAAAACTATAGATCTTATCATTGACTCTTGTCACATAATCTTCAGCTTCAGCGACCCACGGCTCGTTCGTCAGATCTGCCGCCTTCTCTTCCGCCAGTGCAATTACATCTGTGGTGTCCAGAATTGCCAGTGTCGGAGCACTTCCTGCATTATACATGCTTACCACCTTCGTGTACGGAGAATCTCCATCCGTAACCGGCATTACTTCTACATGCACACCAGACTTTTCTTCGAAGACCTCTCCCATCTTCTCTAATGCTTCCTGAATCTCGGCTTTCGTATTCAACAGCGTAATCTCCGTTCCTTCCAAAGAAGCATCATACGTAAACGTATCCACCGACATATCAATCGGTTCTTCTTCCTCCACCTCATTCGGGTCATCCGGATCACTGGCGAATCCGAATCTGCATCCGGTCAGTGTTGTTGTCATCAACGCTGTCACTAGCCCGAATGCAATGACTCTTGTAATAAGATTCTTTCTCATGACTATTCCTCCTAGAATTCTTATATTTCTTAATTTCTTTATATGTGTAACCGGTAAAGTAACCGGTTACTTTGTAGTTTCATAATAACACCACACCATAGACTCGTCAATGGTGAAAATTATCTTTCTAAAATTTTTGTTAAATATCTACGATTCCTGTCTTCTTTCATTGTACACTCTTCACATAACCGGTTACTTTACCGCTTACTCATTGCTCTTTTTTTTCGATTTTGCTATACTGATATTATTAGATTTTCAAAGGACAGGAAGCGGTTTTATGGCACCAAAAAAGAATGTAACATTTGATGACATTGCAAAATACACACATTTTTCCAAGACGACCATCTCCAGATATTTCAACAATCCAGATTCTCTGACTCTGGAAAATCAACAGATTATCTCAGATGCGCTTGTTAAATTAAATTACAAGGAAAATAAAGTAGCCAAGATTCTTGCAAACGGGAATACTGAGTTCATTGGTATCATTATTCCCAACCTATATCTCAACTACTATTCAGAGATGCTCAATCAGATTCTGTCTACTTATGAAACATTTGGTTATAAGTTTCTGGTTTTTGTTGGAAACGAATCGGAAGAAGCCGAGCGAAAATATATCCAAGAGCTTCTCGCCTACAAAATTGAGGGCCTAATTGTCCTAAGCCACACCATTCCTTCTAAGGAACTGGCCGACTTACAGATTCCACTCGTATCCATTGAGCGTGAGAATCAATATATCAGCAGTATTAACACGGACAACTACATGGGGGCTATTCAGGCTACCAGTCTGCTGGCTAAGCATGATTGTGATGTCCTGATCCATGTCAATTCTCCAACTCCAGAGTCGATCCCTGCTTACCGGCGAATTCAGGGATTTCTTGACATCTGTGAACAGAAAGGACTGGAACACCGCATCTATATCAGAGATCTTGGCAACCAATATGAACAAGACCAACAATATCTCATGGAAATCATCGATGAACTGGAGCGCGACTACGCCGGGAAGAAAAAAGGAGTATTTATCTCCAATGATACGCACGCCAATGGTTTTCTGAATCTTCTTTTTCGCAGATACGGAACTCTGCCGGAAGATTATCTCCTTGTCGGCTTCGATAATTCTCCGATCTCCCGGGAGGCGATTATTCCAATCAGTACAGTCGGTCAGCAGATCGATAAGATCGCCTTTGAAGCAGTGAAACTATTAGACGGGCAGATCAAAGAAAGAAAGAAAAGAAAACCGGCACCGATTGGCGAACCAGTCCATAAAGTAATCACTCCGATCCTGTGCCGAAGAGAAACTACGGAAGGCTTCTCTTCATTCAAATAATACGACGAGAAATGCTCATGTTCCCAAAAGGTCCATGAGCATTTCTCTAATTTCTGTCAAATATTCTCTTCCCAGTATATTTCCTCAGGCTTTACATATTCAGTCGTTCCACAACTTCTGCTGCCTTCGGACTTCCTGCGACTCCGCCGACTCCAGTTTCGCGGAGACTTACATCCATCTTATCTCCTACTTCTTTCATAGCGTCAATGACCTGATCCACCGGAATCTGGCTCTCGATACCTGCCAGAGCCATGTCTGCTGCTGCCATGGCATTGACCGCACCGCCGACATTTCTCTTCACACATGGAACCTCTACCAGGCCGCCTACCGGATCACATACCAGACCCATCAGGTTCTTCAGCGCCATTGCACAGGCATGTCCCTGTTGCTCTGTGTTGCCGCCTTTTACATAACAGATAGCCGCTGCGGCCATTCCCGAGCCAGAGCCAATCTCAGCCTGACATCCTCCGGAAGCGCCTGCCAGATATGCTCGATTTGCAATAATCTGTCCCACACCCGCTGCCACATACATAGCTTCGATCATCTTCTCTTCCGGAACATCATATTCCCGATAATAAGTAACAAGAACAGCCGGAAGTACACCACAGGCTCCTGCAGTCGGTGCTGCAACGATTCGCTTCATACATGCATTATTGCAACCCATCTTCAAAGCATTGGACATTACCTTTGCCATGTAATCGCCACACAGGGTATCCCCTTTTTCACGGTAGGCATCCATAAGCCCACCTTCTCTTCCAACCATGCGGCTTCTGGACAATTCATCCGGTTCATAGGCATCCAGCCCATCCAGCATTGCCTGCCACATGTGTTTCATTTGTTTCCAGGAATCTTCTTCCGTAACGCCTCTTTCTTCTGCATCTTCTAACTGAACCGCTTTCCAGAATTCAATTCCTTCCTTTTCGCATCTAACGCGCGCCTCTTCCATAGATTGATATGACATACGCTTTCTAATCCTTTCTTTCCCTATTCCGTCTCTCCATTTGCATTCAGGAACTTCACACGGATAATTCCCTGCTTGCTCTCCAGATCATCGATTGCCTCTTTTGGTACAACCTGATCCGTCTCAACTACCATAACAGCAAAACCACCACGCTTATCACGGAACACCTGCATCGTTGCGATATTAATCTCTGCATTGCTTAATGCCGATGCAACTTCCTTAATTCGTCCCGGCTCGTCCACATTGCGAATGATCAGCGTATTACTCTCTCCACTGAAGTTCACATCGATTCCATCCAGCTTACATACACGAATTCTTCCGCCACCGATAGAATATGCCTGAATCTTCATGGTATTCACACCTTCTGCTTCCATAATAATCTGAGCAGTATTCGGATGTGCTTCTTTAATATCCTTGTTCTCGATGGTAAATTCCATGCCTTCTTCTCTTGCGATCTCAAAGCTATTCGGAATTCTCATATCGTCAGGCTTCATTCCCAACAAGCCTGCAATCAGTGCCCGATCCGTTCCATGCCCTTTCCCCGTAGCGGCAAACGAACCATGCAGATATACGGTAGCCTTCTTGGGCTGTCTTCCAAAAAGCTGTCTGGCAATCAGGCCAATCCTCGCTGCTCCTGCTGTGTGAGAACTGGACGGACCTACCATTACCGGTCCCAAAATGTCAAATATACTTCCCATTTCTTTTCCCTCTCTTTTTCTTATTTTGACATATATCTACTTTTATTATACTTGGGATTTCTATGGTTTACAACGACCAATTTCTCTTCTTGGGCATACAATAAAAAAATGATTATTTTTGCATGAAAGGGGCTCATAATATGAGTGCTTATCATCGATTAGACCGTGCATTTCTGCACGCTCTCTCCTTACCCCTGACCACATGCTCCCGTTATGTCCTGTTCAGTGACTGCCACCGGGGATGTGGAACTAATAACGATAATTTTCTTAAGAATCAGAATCTCTGCCTTGCTGCACTTCAATATTATTATGACCATGGTTTTACTTATATTGAACTGGGCGATGGCGATGAGCTCTGGGAAAATCGCTCCTTTGACGTCATAAAGTCGATCCACAATCATGTCTTCTGGATGTTGTCTCGCTTCTACTGCGCAGGCCGCCTTTTCCTACTGTATGGAAACCATGATATCGTAAAAAACTCATCACATTTTACTTCCTGCCATTGTTCCTCTTACCCATGCAGCACCTGTCAGGAAGAAGAATTATTTCCAGGCATTACGTTCTATTCCGGCCTTATCCTAAAGCATACTCAGGGCGGAAAAGATCTTTATCTGACTCACGGTCATCAGGCAGACTTCTTCAATAGTGTGCTCTGGCCCATCTCCCGTTTCCTTGTCCGGTATGTCTGGCAGCCACTGGAACAAGTCGGTTTCCTGGATCCTACCAGTGTTGCCCAGAACAACACAAAAAAAGAACGTATCGAGCATACATTATCTGACTGGGCGCTCCGAAGAAACTGTATCCTTATCACCGGACATACTCACCGTCCAATGCTTCAGAAAGACAGTTCCTACTACAATACCGGAAGCTGTGTCCACCCACGCTGTATCACCTGTATTGAAATAGAAGGCATGCAGATATCCCTTATAAAATGGACACTTGCCACAAGACCAGACTTCTCCCTCTATGTAGCTCGCGAAGTCCTGGCAGGACCTTTTTCCCTTCTCTCATAATCTTGTAAATTTTCCTCGAATATGCTAAGATTGGGTACAGTCTGAATATAAGGGAGAGTGTAACTTATGAATAAGAAAGAAGTACTGGAAATCCGCAAGCAATTCACCCCGGAAAACTGCGCAATCACGCGAATCTGCGGCTGTTATGTGGACCATGAGAAAGAGAAAAAAGTCGAACTAAAAAAAGCATTCTTATCCCTTCCAGAAGAAGAAGCTTTCAAATACTTTGATATTTTTAAACACACCTTGTCCGGAACCCTTGGGAAAAATCTCATTAATATGGAATTCCCACTGGAGCAGGAGCTGGGCGGAGGTACACAGGAATTCCTTCTTAAGCTGCGCGACAGTAAGCTGGAAGACGACCTTCTGGTAGAAGAATTCTATGATAAGATTATTGAAAATTATATCTACGCTGAGAATTATTACATCATTCTGATTCATGCAGTCTACGATGTTCCCGGCAAATCCACCGATGGTTCCGAGATGTTCGATGCCTCTGATACAGTCTACGAACATATTCTGTGCAGCATCTGTCCGGTCAATCTCACAAAAGCAGGTCTTACCTACAACGCATTGACCAATAATATCGAAGACCGCATCCGTGACTGGATCGTAGAAGCCCCAGTCAAGGGCTTCCTGTTCCCGGCCTTCCAGGACCGCGCCAGTGATGTACATAATATCCTGTATTATACCAAGAAACCAGAAGATCTCCAGCCAGAACTGATCAGCAATGTACTGGGGAGCACCATTCCTCTGACCGCCGGCGATCAGAAGACCACCTTCCAGACTATCATCAGTGATACACTGGGTGATGAATGCGATTATGAAGTCGTCCGCAACATCCACGACAATCTCAACGAGATGCTGGAAGAAAGCAAAGAAAACCCAGATCCTCTGGAACTGTCCAAACCAGATGTTAAGAATCTGCTCACCAGAAGCGGTGTTCCAGAAGAAAAGCTGGAATCCTTCGACGAAGAATTCCAGGAGATGGTCGGTGACAAGAACACCTTACTCGCATCCAACATCGCCAGTGTCAAGACCTTCCAGATTGAGACACCCGACGTGATCGTAAAAGTCAATCCAGAGCGCTCCGACCTGGTAGAGACCCGCGAGATTGATGGCCGGATGTGCCTGGTCATTGCAATCGATGACCACCTGGAAGTCAACGGAATTGAAGTCCGAAAATAGTTCTGCCAATTTTTTTCAAAAAAACACAAAAAGTATTTGCCAAATGATGTTTTATGTGATAGAATATTTTTTGTTAGCGGAGATGGCGGAATGGCAGACGCGCTAGATTCAGGTTCTAGTGGGAGCAATCCTGTGAGGGTTCAAGTCCCTTTCTCCGCATCTATTATTTTTATAAAAAAAACCGAAAACTTCACTGTTTTCGGTTTTTTTCTTTTCTACAATTCTAAAGAAAACCTTATGTCTTCGTGAACTTTTTGTGATATCCCTTGAGACTTTTGACTAAACATACTACAATAAGAAATCGTTTAAGGAGGGTTTGAGTATATGAGTATAAATGGCAACACAGTAAGGAAAGATACCGAGGATTTTTTTGATGATGATTTCGAAGTCATATATCAGGAAGATTTCCCCGACCTAAACTTTTTTGAAGATGAAGATGACGATTACAGGGATGTTCTGTCGAATCTCTCAGAATTAGATGACGATGATGACATTGACTATCTGGAAGAAAATTATGATTATGATGAATATGAAGATGAGGAGGAAAACTCTTCTGAAGAAGATAAGAAGAAGCGCAAAATGCGCCGCAGAGTACCGAATCTGCTCTCCCCTGCAGGAAAAGCTGTTAAAATCGGTGGAAAAATAATCTATAAAGCCGTTAATCTTTTGCTTCGCGGAGCAACTTTAATTTTAATCGCGATAATCACATATACACTGACTGTAAATTTCTGGAATAATTACAGTGCCTACGGAGATATTTTCCATGCTATTACAGACAAAAATTATATCTTAGGCGCTTATGCGGGGATTGCGTTATTCTTACTGCTTTTTGAGGTTATCACTTTTCTGATGGTGTTATTTGGCAGTAAAAAAAGCGGCCGCAAGGGCCGCTGTCAGGATACAGGACGAGGCCTGTTCTCTTTTGTATTGATCTTCGCAGGTTCTTACCTGGCTTACTTATTTCACGGATTCGTTCCGACATCTCCGGATCCACTCCAGGGAGTGCAAGGCGCACTTGCGGTATATGGTACTTTACACACAACATTACTTCCGCTTTGCGCCGCTGGCATTATCAGCTGTCTGATTCGGAAATTCCTGATCCGATAAGCGATTTTTTTCATACTCTTCGTCTTCCGTCTCTACCTGCTTCAGGAAATCAGCATCCTGAGACTTGAGCCGGGGGATGAAGCGTTTCGCGAATCTGCCCTTTCCACGATTCTTCACATAAAAATAACCAATCGTGGAAAATACAACTGCGCCAATAAAGTTAACGAACAGATCTTTCATAGTATCCAGAAGTCCGATATCCAGATAACCGCCAAGACCCAGACTCTGTCCATTGACTACCACATCCGTGATATTGTCAATTTCAACTGGGGTGTTTGCTCCCGCCGGATCCAACATCACAGAGTGAATACTATGTACAATCGTATCTTTCTGCATGTCCAATCCAAAGAAAAGATCCATACTACATTCAAAGAATTCCCACAACACGCCGATCGTCATGGAAAAGCAGAATGCTACAATTGCCACGAACACTGGCGATAATTGTATTGAGAATTTTTTACTTCGGTTCAGGATATCTACCAGTGCGAACCCAATTGCCGCTGCCAGGAATCCGTTGATCGTATGCAGCGCGGTATCCCAGAACGGAAACCTGATATAATAAGCCTGGATCTCTCCAAGGATTTCTGCTGCAAATATAAAGATTAATATCGTAATTTCCAATGCAGTAGGCAGTTCTATTTTCAGATTAATCTGTATAAAGCTTGGGACAAAAAGCAGTAATAATGTCAGAATACACAAGAATACATTTTCATAATTCTTATTAAATATCTGAAGCACCATCATCAATATTACCAGCATACGAAGAACCACATACACAACAAATGAGCTTCTGTGCTCTCTTAGTTCCATATGCATTGCTTTTTTCCATACTTTCAGTCTTTTTTTAATCTTCATCTGATGTCCTTTCTCTGCACATCTCCTAATTCAGGAAATTTTCAATAATAATGGATTCTGCTTCCTCCTCCGTCATACCCAATGTACGCAGTTTCACAAGTTGTTCATCATTAATTCTTCCGATTGCCGCTTCATGGATAATTGCCGCATCCAGATGTCTTGCATTGATCTCCGGAATGGAGCTTACTTCTGCATGATCCATGATGATGGAATCACACTGTACATGAGCATGGCACTTGGCATTCCCTACCGCCTTCGGGTGAAATACCTGCTTCGACTCGCCTTTTGCAACAGATCTGGAGATAATCTGCGCGGAGCTTCCCTCACCATTCATCTGCACTTCCATATTGGATTCTGCAGTCTGACTGTCATGCGTCATTAATTTTTCAATCACATATAACTTGGAATTTGCTCCCATCTCAACATCCGTCTCACGAACTGTAGAATCTACACCTTTAATCTGTGCTGTATCCAGTGTAAATACAGCATCCTCTTCCAGATAAATCTTTGTGACTGGATTCAGCACTCTGGCACCTGTGCCTTCCCCTTCCCCATAATGCTTCTCCTCATAACGGACATTCGCACCCTTTCCCACATGGAAAGAGTGGATTCCATCATGACGGCTTTCGTTACAGCCACTGTTGTGAATTCCGCAGCCGGCTACAATCGTTACATCCGCACCTTCTGCAACATAGAAATCATTATATACTACATCTGTCATACCGGAAGCATCTACCACGACTGGGATATGTACCTGCTCTCCTCTAGTCTCTCCGTCAATATAGATGTCAATTCCTGACTTTTCTTCCTTTTTCTTAATCTTAATATGCTCGCTGTCTCCGTGACAAAGAGCAACTCCATTATGGCGCAGATTAAAAGCTCCTTTTTGCTGGAAACCAGATCCATCGATCTGCTCTAATATCTTTTTTGTAATCTCATCTAATGTGGCCATCTCTAACACTCCTCTCTCTTAGCAGTTCATGCAGGCGCAGCTGTCACCCTTATCCAACAATGTCGGAAGAATCTCATCTTTTGGTCCGATTGCGCCAATATTGCCATCCTCAATTACCATAATCCGGTCTGCCATCTGGATAATACGCTCCTGATGAGAGATAAGGATCAGGCTTTCTTCCTTTTTACTGTGTATCTTTTCAAACTGCTGGATCAACATGGAGAAACTCCAGAGATCAATCCCTGCCTCCGGCTCATCAAAAATACATAACTTATGCTGCTTTGCAAGCACAGTCGCAATCTCCAGGCGCTTCATCTCTCCGCCGGAAAGAGTTGCATCTACTTCTCTTTTCAGATATTCCTGCGCACACAGCCCGACACTACTTAGCAATGCACAGCATTCCGGCTCTGCCAGTTTATGTCCTGCCGCCAGAGACAATAACTTATCCACCGTCATACCCTTGAATCTTGGCGGCTGCTGGAATGCGAAACCGATTCCCGCATTGGCGCGATGATTAATATCATAAGAAGTGATATCCTCTCCGTCCAGTATGATCTGGCCTTCATCTGCCTGTTCAATTCCCATCAACACCTTGGCAAGTGTTGATTTTCCACCACCATTCGGTCCAGTAATGACAAGCATCTCACCATCTTTAACATCAAAACTGATCCCCTTGACGATGCTTCTCTCTATTCCATTTTCATTCACCTTGAATGTCAGATTTTTTACTTCAAGCATATCTGCTTACGCTCCTTTTCCAACTGTATTTTCCAATATATTCTCCTATTATTAATATACACATACTTCACATTATAATCGGTTTTTTCTTTTGTTGCAACATATGGTTTTCCGGACACACATAAAATAGCCTTAATAAAAAGAGCCCGCACGCGAGCTCTTTTATCCAGATTCTCTGATTATCTTAAGATCGTTGTTCCTCTTGACTTGCCCTGCATTGTAAATGCTGCACCGGCGATATTCATCATCTTCGTTGCACTTACGATTGCATAATACCGGCTTCCTCCGCTCTTCGGAGCATCTCCGATTACATGGAACCAGCTAAGTCCAATATATATCGTAAATATAAATGACATCACCGCTGCCGGTATCCACAGGTCACTTAGAATTCCTGCCAACACAGTCAGGATGATTGCATACACAAAGGCCATACCCAGAACATATCTTGCTTTTGAGAAAAATTCTTGCTTTTTCCCTGATAACAGAAAGATCAGAAGTACATATAGCATCATCGCCAGCCAGAAAATCGCAAGATGCATTCCACTTATGGTCTGATTCTTCACTTTTTCTGTACTAAACACGCTACGAACAGCCAATGATATTCCCGCAATAAACGGCGTCAGAACCAAAGCCTCCAAGTGGAAGAATACCGTCAGGGCTTTGACATTTGCGGTAAAATACATACCAATATAGCATATCAAACAGACAATTACCGCCAGAATCAGCCATTTCCACTGGTCAAAGAACAAGGTCTGGCGATTCAGGATCTCTCCCGGATTACTTTTTACCACTGCAATTCTCTTACTCCATGACATTCCTTCATATCTCAAAAAGAAATCCCCCAATAACAGTGCACTAACTGCATTCATGAAATATCCCCACACAAGCATCCATGTCAGATTCTTGTTCAACTGTCCCAGCGTCAGTATCTCCTTGGTAATATCTTCTTTCCAGATCTTCTCAAACTGCTCTTCCCAGATATCCTTTTCCTCCCCCAATATCTGTTCATCCACTTCTTCAAAGGAAATATCCAGCTGTCGGATTGTTCTGCACACCTTTTCAATCTCACGCAGATTCTTCTCTTCCTCACTGATCCGCTCCAGGCGCTTCTCCATAACCTCATCCAGCGAAAGAGCCCCTGCATTCAACATCTTAACATCCGATATCGGAATTCCCAGCGCCCTCAAGACTTTGATTCGTTCCAGATTCTTTACATCCTCTTCTGAATATTCACGGTAATTGTTCTCCCGATTTCTGACTGGATTCAAAAGGCCTTCCTCTTCATAATAACGGATGTTCGCTCTGGTAATCCCCACCCTTTGTTCTACTTCCTTAATCTTCATACGAATCCCTTCCTTTCGTTCTTATATGATGCGATTGTAGGGTATCAAGTTCCCTGAAGGTCAATATATTTCCTGAAACAATTTATTTCCACACAATATCTGCCAAATGTATTTTCTCTATATGAGAATTCCAATCTTCTTTACTATATATCTTCTTATAGAAATTATCTACTTTCATCGTTTCTTTTCCAAATAATCCCCTCTTCTTCTTACAATAATAAACCGTTACTTTCCCATAATATTCCTGGCTTACTCCTGTTGACCGGAAAGTTCCTGACATTGGAGGTATGCCCAGGGTTCTTTTGTCAAAACTAACCAGTAATAAATGATCTTCCGGAACAGGATTGCCAGAAATTATCGAAACGCAGAATTGATTGACACTATCTTTTCTATCATAAAATTCTAAGTCTATTTCTTCCACTATAGCCTTTCTAATCTCATCTATTTCTTTATCATATTTCATATCGATCCCTCCTCTTTCTTTATTTCTTATAGCAATTGTAAAGTATCAAGTTCCTTGAAGGTCAATACTTTCCCTGTAAAAAGATGTCTATATGGACAAAAAAAGCCCCAACCCCCTGAAATCGAAAGGCTGAGACTTTCACTGCGGATGACAGGAATCGAACCTGCACGGTCTCCCACTAGATCCTAAGTCTAGCGCGTCTGCCAGTTCCGCCACATCCGCATAATCCATATAAATGATATCAAAAGGGACCAGCATTCTGATCCCTTTTTTAGTGAGCGTGCGGGGATTCGAACCCCGGACAACTTGATTAAAAGTCAAGTGCTCTACCACCTGAGCTACACGCCCATAATAACTGGGCTAGTTGGATTCGAACCAACGAATGCAGGAGTCAAAGTCCTGTGCCTTACCGCTTGGCGATAGCCCAATAAAAAGAAAAAAGGTGGGTAAAGGGACTCGAACCCTTGATATCCAGAACCACAATCTGGCGCGCTAACCAACTGCACCATACCCACCATATATATTACTTATCGAACTATTGATGTCCAACTAAGTACCACCTTATTCAATTTTTGTGGTTCTAACGAGCCTGGGGGGATTCGAACCCTCGACCTACGGCTTAGAAGGCCGTTGCTCTATCCAGCTGAGCTACAGACTCATAAGACTAGCTCCTTAGAACTATACTTCTTAAATCCCTTATGGCTTTAAGAAAGCGGGTGATGGGAATCGAACCCACGTATCCAGCTTGGAAGGCTGGTGTTCTACCATTGAACTACACCCGCAAAGTCTATCGGGGTGACAGGATTCGAACCTGCGACCTCCTGGTCCCAAACCAGGCGCTCTAGCCAAGCTGAGCCACACCCCGATATTTTATTTTCGTGTCATTTATGTCTTCATCTCCGTGACACAATAGTTATTATATAGCAAGGCTCTCGGCTTGTCAACAACTTTTTTCACTTTTTTACAGTACTTTTTACAACGCACTTTTTACAGATATCGTAATGAGAATTCTATCCTGTCTCCGCCCCCAATTTCCATCACCATATAACTGGGCCTGCGACCTTCTTGCCTTGGATACGCAATGCTTCCCGGATTCAATGTAATAAGATCTTCTTCTCGAGTCAATGTCGGTTTGTGTGTATGACCATACATCACAATATCCGCTCCTCGTGCTCTTGCTTCTTCTTTTAATCGTTCTTCTCCCATAGAGACATAGTAATAATGTCCATGGGAAATAAATATATGGTAATCACCTATCATAAACTCTTCTTCACCCGGAAGATCGGAAAAGAAGTCATTATTTCCTCTGACAATATGTGTAGGACAGTCTTCCAACGCTGTGATATAATCTTCTCCACCCTCGACATCTCCGAGATGAATCAACATATCCATTGGCTTTTCTTCCTCCAGTACCTTTTCCAGATTCCTGTGTGAACCGTGTGTATCGCTTACAATCACTACCTTCATAAGTATCCTCGCAATCTTATCTTTCTCTGGATTCCAGTTTTTTCTCCAGAATCTTTCTCATCTTTCTTAAGCCTTCCCCTCTGTGGCTGAGTTCATTCTTCTTCTCCGGTGCAAGCTGTGCACTGGTGCATCCATACTCCGGAAGATAGAATATCGGATCATATCCGAACCCATTTTCCCCTGCAATCTCATACCCGATGATTCCTTCCATCGTTCCTCTGACCACTTCACTGCTTCCATCTGGGAACGCAGCCGCAATGGCACAGACGAATCTGGCAGTTCTTTTTTCATCCGGCACGCCATCTAATCGGTCAATCAGGTTCTGATTCTTGATATCGTAAGAAGTGTCTTCTCCCATATATCTTGCTGAATAGATTCCCGGCTCTTTGTTCAGATAATCAATTTCCAGGCCTGAATCATCTGCCAGAACCACCGCATTTTTGTATTTCGGCATATTCGCCGCTGCTTCTGCTATTTTGGTCGCTTTTATCAAGGCGTTTTCCTCAAATGTCTTTCCATCCTCTACCACATCTGCCGTAATTCCCGCTTCCTTCTGGGACAGAATCTCCATTCCCAGATCTTCGAGAATCATACGAATCTCTATCATCTTATGTGCATTGCCTGTTGCAAATATAATCTTTTCCATCTGTTTCCTCCCCTTTATTATTTCTCTGTTGTTCTCTGGGCCGTCTGGGCGGTTTTGGCCCCAGGAACTGGTAAAAGTATGTTTTTAACATGCCATTATAAATCTTACGGTTCTTATCCGCCTTTCTTCCAAAATACCTCTCTGCTTCTTCATAAGAAGTAATCATGTACGCAGACCAGGAATCCAGTCGTTTGAAACTGTCGCCAAATGCTCTGTATAATTGCGGCAAGTCTTTCTTGTCTTCCAGACGCTCTCCATAAGGTGGATTCGTAATGATAAATCCATACTTCTTCGGATGGCTTAAGTCTTTGACGTCTCTTTCCTGAAAATGAATCAGATGTCCAACGCCTGCTTCTTCTGCATTTCTTCTGGCTATCTTAATGACTGAGCCATCCAGATCATATCCCTGAATATCCACATCAACCTCGTCATCAATCAGGTCACTGGCCTCATTGACTGCATCATACCATAACTTCTTCGGAATCAGATTCGTCCATTCTTCTGCCGTGAAAGACCGGTTCATGCCTGGCGCAATATTTGCCGCCATCATAGCCGCTTCAATCGGAAATGTTCCGCTTCCGCAGAATGGATCCACCAGAATCCGGTCTTTCCTCCATGGTGTCAGCATGATCAATGCCGCTGCTAACGTCTCCGTAATCGGTGCTTTTCCTGAAACTTCACGATATCCACGCTTATGGAGGGATATTCCTGATGTGTCAATTCCAATTGTAACCACATCTTTCATCAAAAATACCCTCACCGGATAGGATGCCCCATCTTCCGGGAACCATTCCATATGATAATGCTCCTGCAGCCGCCTTACCATAGCCTTTTTCATAATCGACTGTATATCAGAAGGGCTGAAAAGCTTACTCTTCACAGAAGCAGCCTTCGCAACCCAGAACTTTCCATCTTTCGGAATATAATCTTCCCAGGGAAGACTCTTCGTCTTTTCGAACAGCTCATCAAACGTCACCGCCGTGAAGCTCCCGACTTTCCACAATATTCTCTCCGCTGTACGCAAGAATATATTAGCACGGCAGACTGCGTCCGCATCCCCATAGAAAGTGACCCTTCCGTCTTCGACTTCTGAGATCTCATATCCCAAATCAAGAATTTCTCTTTTTAATACCGCTTCCAATCCAAAATGACAGGGCGCAATCAATTCAACTTTCTTCATATAATAATCTCTCTGTTCTCCAATTCTATCTATTTACTTTTCCATCTTACTTTCTTTCTATAGCACTTGTCAACTCACACCGAAAACTTTCTGTTATCCTGTTAAAATCAAAAATATTTTTATACAAAAAACACCGCCTGCGGTAATCATTTTCCACAGACGGTGCTTTCGTACTTCAGTTTCTATTCTGTCAGATCAGATTAGTATTTATCACCGAAGTTTGTGCTGTTCGCATTCTTGTTCTTTGAAGTTGTACTCTGTGTAGATGCATTTCTGTTAGATGCATTCTTATCAGATACGTTTCTGTTAGATGTGTTCTTGTCAGATGCATTTCTGTCAGATGTATTCTGACTGTTGTTAGATGAACTATAATTCTTAGCCATGTTAATTCCTCCTAATCTTTTTGGTTACGAGGTTATTATGTCCGTGCTCTCAGATTTTATGTATCTTTTTCACAAAAATGCTCTTGCAAATATATTAAGTTTTTTTTAATTTTTAACTTGCTTTTTGAACCACCCTATATTATACTTAACAATGTAGAAAGAATACTTTCTACAACCCCTTATTAATTATTTATACTCCCCTCAAAAGACCGATGGCTCCCCCATCGGTCTTTTATTTATCCTATATATCTATTGTCGCCTATTCCCCAGCACTCTTATCACGAACATAATGATCAATAACGGAAGCAAAATCGGGGCAAGAAGGCTTATAAGACCGCCGATCACGGCAACAACTACCATAATGATTCCTACAATTCCCAATATCAGAAGCAATTTTTTCCACCAGGTATCAAAGCCAAATACATGTACATGGCCGCCAGCCTTCTGTTGTTCCTGTTCATATCTTTGATTATATGGTTCATATCCATATTCATCCTGTGTATTACCCTGTATCTCAACAGATTCAATAATTGTCTTGGCAATCGCCCACGGGTCTCCCAACTCCGCGATCACGTCTTCTTCCCTTCGTCCTTTTCTTACTTCATCACTGATATAACTATCGTAATATCTGACATTATCCTGCACAATCGGACCGCTCAGATCATTTGCCAACGCATGTCTTAATTTTTCCAAAAATTCACTTTTTGTCATGAAAGCCTCCTGCATCTATTCTTACATATATCTGTGCCTTACAGTATATTTTCAATAATAAAACCTTGAACTTAGAATATCACATACCCGTTTCCATTCCAAGTCCAAGGTTCTAAAATTTTTCTTATGACTTTATTAAAATCCTATACTTCAAACATAAGATCGCCGTAAGATGGCATTGGCCATGCTTCTTTATCTACGATCATCTCCAGTTTATCAACTGGTGCACGAAGTGCTTCCATAGCAGGAACAACATCGAAATGATAGTATCTTGCCTGCTCTTCGCCTTCTTCCATTGCTGCTGCTTTATCAGTGATTACAATAAGCTCTTCTAATGCTTTCTTTGTCTCTGTAAGTAATGCAGAGATTTCTCCCAGCAATTCAGCCTGAACAGATGCATCTGCGCCAGCTTCCTTCACTACAACAACTGTATCTGCCAGAGATTTTGTATACTTAATAACTGCAGGAACAATCTGCTTACTTGCCATATCGATCATCGTACGTGCTTCAATATTGATTGCCTTTGAGTAGTTCTCATATTTGATTTCTGCACGAGACTCAAGCTCAGCTTTGGTAAATACTTTGAACTTTTCAAACATAGCTACCGTCTTTTCTGTTGTCAGAGCAGGAATCGCTTCTACCATAGATTTAATATTCGGAAGTCCGCGTCTCTGGGCTTCTGCAACCCACTCATCAGAGTAACCATTGCCATTAAAGACAATACGCTGATGCTCAGTTGCATATTGTTTGATCAGATCATGAACTGCTGTCTGGAAGTCATCTGCATTCTCCAGCACATCGCATGCTTCTGAAAATGCTTCTGCAACGATTGTATTCAGTACAACGTTTGGTCCTGCGATAGAATCACGGGAACCTACCATACGGAATTCGAATTTATTTCCAGTAAACGCAAATGGTGACGTTCTGTTACGGTCTGTAGCGTCTTTTGCAAGATCTGGCAGTGTGCTTACACCGGTCTCCAGTTTGCCGCCCTTCAGGCTGTGCGTAGCTGCACCTGTACTGATCAGCTGTTCCAATACATCCTCTAATTGCTCTCCAAGGAAGATTGAGATAATTGCCGGAGGAGCCTCATTTGCTCCAAGTCTGTGATCATTTCCTGGATCGGCCGCTGACTCACGAAGCAGATCTGCATGTTCATCAACTGCTTTCAGGATACAGGTGAGTACAAGTAAGAACTGGATATTTTCGTGAGGAGTTTTTCCTGGATCCAACAGGTTTTTACCGTCATCTGTAGTAAGAGACCAGTTATTATGCTTACCAGAACCATTGACACCTGCGAATGGTTTCTCATGAAGCAGACATTTCATACCGTGCTGGCATGCAACTCTCTTAAGAGTCTGCATTACCAAATGGTTATGGTCAACCGCTACATTAGCTTCTGCATAGATTGGAGCTAACTCATGCTGTGCAGGAGCAACTTCGTTATGCTGTGTCTTGGCAGATACACCGACTTTCCACAGTTCTTCATTGACATCTTTCATGAAACCTGCGATTCTCTGACGAATGGTTCCAAAATAGTGATCATCCAATTCCTGGCCTTTTGGAGGCATAGCACCGAACAATGTACGTCCTGTGTAGATCAAATCCTTTCTTTGAAGGAATTTCTCAGCATCCACAAGGAAATATTCCTGCTCAGGTCCAACGGAAGGTGTTACCTTCTTGGATGTTGTATTTCCAAAGAGACGGACCAGTCTGATAGACTGTTCACTGATTGCCTGCATAGAACGAAGCAATGGTGTCTTCTGATCCAGCGCTTCTCCTTTATATGAGCAGAATGCAGTAGGAATGCAAAGTGTAGCTCCGGCTGCATCATGTCTTACAAATGCTGGAGATGTACAATCCCATGCTGTATATCCTCTTGCTTCGAATGTTGCACGAAGACCTCCTGATGGGAATGAAGATGCATCTGGTTCTCCTTTGATCAATTCTTTTCCAGAGAAACTCATCAATACCTTTCCACTCGGAAGAGGTGCAGAGATAAATGAATCATGCTTCTCAGCAGTTACTCCTGTAAGAGGCTGGAACCAGTGGGTATAATGAGTAGCACCCTTTTCAATTGCCCATTCCTTCATCTCATGTGCAATGACATCTGCTGTTGCAAGGTCTAACTCTTTACCTTCCTCAATTGTTTTCTTCAGATCTTTGTAAACTTTTTTTGGCAGACGTTCCTGCATGACTGTGTCATTGAATACGTCTTCGCCAAAAATATCAGCCACATTAATTGCTTCACTCATATCTTTGCGTTTCCTTTCTTAATCTTTAATTTTAAGCTAATGCTGCGGGGTTTTATGTACCAGAGAAACTCTCTTGTATAAAAGTCAGAAAAAAAGGCACTCCAGATAACTCTGGAACGCCTTTGTTCTTTCTATGCCTGTTAGTATAACTCAATCGGTCGAAAAAGGCAAGTGAAAATTTTATCAAATTATTCAGCCTTACCAACGGAGCCAAATAATTCCATCTTCTCTTTTACTGTCTGCATGATTGCGTCTACACCTGGTTTTAATAATTTACGAGGGTCATATCCCTTTCCTTCCAGATCTTTTCCTGCTTCGATATATTTACGTGTAGCATCTGCGAAAGATAACTGGCATTCTGTATTAACATTGATCTTAGCAACTCCAAGGTCGATAGCTTTCTTAATCATATCTTCTGGAATTCCTGTACCACCGTGAAGTACTAATGGCATATCTCCTGTAAGCTTCTGGATTGCGTCCAGAGTTTCAAAGCTTAATCCTGCCCAGTTCTCTGGATATTTTCCATGGATGTTACCGATTCCTGCTGCAAGCATGTCTACGCCAAGATCAGCGATCATCTTACATTCATTAGGATCAGCACATTCGCCCTGACCGATTACTCCATCTTCTTCTCCACCGATCGCACCTACTTCAGCTTCCAGAGACAGACCTTTTTCTTTACATACTGCGATTAACTCTTTTGTCTTTGCAACGTTCTCTTCGATTGGGTATTTGGAACCATCAAACATGATAGAAGAGAATCCTGCTTCAATACATTTATAACATCCGTCATAAGTACCATGGTCAAGGTGTAATGCAACTGGAACTGTAATTCCAAGTTCTTCGATCATTGCAGATACCATAGCTGATACAGTCTTGAAGCCTGTCATATATTTTCCTGCACCTTCAGATACACCTAAGATAACTGGTGACTTGCATTCTTCTGCTGTAAGAAGGATTGCTTTTGTCCACTCAAGATTGTTAATGTTGAACTGTCCCACTGCATAGTGGCCTGCTACTGCTTTGTCAAGCATCTCTTTTGCTGATACTAACATATATTATTCCTCCAATTCCTTGGCCATGTAACATTACATCTGCATGGCAATTATATTCGCTTGTTTCATTATATCTCATAAAAGGAAAAAAAACAAGGAGAAAGGTAATGCACTCTCAGAATATGGCAATTACAGAATTCTCTTTCCTGCTTTTGCATACAGCGTATACCATTCTTCTCTTGTCAGCGTAATATCTGCTCCCTGGCATGCATCTGCTATCCTTTTCTGGTTCGTTGTTCCCAGAATTACCTGCATATGTGCCGGATGTCTCAGAATCCACGCCACAGCAATCGCTGTATTCGTCACATTATATTTTTCAGCAAGCTGATCAATATAAGCATTTAATTCACCATAAGTCTCCCAGTCTGTGAGGAATGGTCCTTCAAACAGACCTTTCTGGAACGGCGACCAGGCCTGAATCGTCATTGCTTTCAACCGGGAATATTCCAGGATACCACCTTCATAATCGACAGCCTGTGGAATCCGGTTATTCACACTAAGTCCGGTATCTATCATCGGACAGTGAGCAATACTCAGCTGGAGCTGATTAAACACCAGTGGAGCATCCACCGCACGGTCAAGGAGTTCCACCTGTCCCGGATTCATATTCGAGACTCCAAAGTATCGAACCTTGCCTGCCTTATGTAGAGTTTCAAAAGCATCCGCAACTTCTTCTGGTTCCATCAAAGTATCCGGGCGATGGAGAAGCAGAGCATCCAGATATTCCGTCTGCAATCTTGTCAATATTCCATCCACAGCCTCCAGAATATGTTCCTTTGAAAAGTCGTAATAATCCTGTTCGCTCTTGCAGATGCCGCATTTACTCTGAATATATACTTTATCACGTAGTCCCGGATTCTCCTTAAGCACTTGTCCAAACAATTGCTCACATTCACCGCGCATTCCAGCAGTGCCATACACATCGGCATGATCAAAACTGTTGATTCCGTTCTCCAGACAAAGATTCACTATTTGCTCAACTTCCGTACTGCTCATTCCTTTAAAGCGCATGCAGCCTTGTATGACTGCTGATTGTCGCATATTCGTGTGCGGAATCTCATAATATTTCATCGTCATCTCTCCTTCCAATTACCATTCTGATTATGTTTTCTATATGATGGTAGAACAAAGTGGACAAGTCCACTTCAACTCCCTATATCCCTCACTCATGAGGGGCTTGTACACTTTGGCGCGAAACGCATGTCACGAAGTGACAATTTTCCATATGCGTTTCTGCGCATCCCCACGGAGTGTTTTTGTTTCATAGGAAATCCGAAGGAATTTCCTATGAAACAAAAAAATTCGCTGAGCACCTGTATTTCAAAGCATTCAGCGAATTGGTTAAGTGACTCCGAGGGGAATCGAACCCCTGATTCCAGCGTGAGAGGCTAGCGTCTTGACCGCTTGACCACGGAGCCATATTCATACGTCTTTCTGTTTCGTACTTGCCTATTATAGCAAACAATTGCCAAATAGGCAAGCACTTTTTTCAAAATATGTTATTTTTCTTCCGGATCTTCCATCAATTCTTCGACATGGGTCTCCGGCACCATTATCATAAGCTGTTTATTCAGATTGTCTATCACAACTTCATCATGCTCACCGCCGAATTCTCCGTCTAGTGTCCATGGGATTTCCTCAATAGACTCAAACGTAATATGACCCGTTTTAAATGTATACATATGTTTGGTATCTATCTGTTCAATCAGAAGCGCAGCTATAATCTCCTGCAATTCAATCGGATTCTTCGGGCGTTTGATCAGGGTCACTTCAAACAGGCCGTCATCAAACGCTACCTGTCTGCCGATCATATTACGGAACCCTCCTACCGAACGGGAATTTGTCACCATACCCAGGATAAACTCATCTTCAATAACCTCATCTTCATGTATCACTTTGATCCGATAGGAAGGCACATTGAACAACTGTTTCGTTCCTTCCAGAACATAAGCCAGATGCCCCAGGATATTTTTCATCTCCTGCTTGGTCTCGTAGGAAACACTGGTAAAAATTCCAAATGCCGCAACATATACAAACGTATCATCATTAAACCGACCCACATCACAAGGAAATACAACACCGTTTACCGCATTGTCTGCCGCCTTCAAAAGTCCCTTCGGGATATGCAGACTATTTGCGAAGTCATTGGTTGTCCCTGTCGGAATATATCCGATTGGAGTTTTCTCTTTCCTTTTCATCATTCCGGTCACAACTTCGTCAATCGTTCCATCACCGCCGCTACACACAACCAGATCATAATCTTTCGCATTGTACTTCAGTACTTTTTTATAAGCATCCCGGTATGACTGGGTTGGATATGCAGTTACTTCATAACCCGCTTTTACAAATATGTCAATGATATCCGACAACTGTGGTTTTAAAAGTTCCTTTCCTGCATGAGGATTATAAATAAATAATAACCGTTTCATACATATCTCCTCCTTCTATCATAAGATAAACAAAAGGACATGTTGATTCCATGCCCTCTGCCTTTTGCTGATTATGTATTATTTAGTTGTTCGCAACCAAAAAGTTTTCTACACCTGCCGCGGCTTCTGCTTCGTCTTTTCCCTCTGCTACCACCGTAATATTCTCACCCTTCTGCAGTCTTAAGCTCATCATTCCCATGATACTCTTGGCATTGATCTTTTTATTATCAATTTCAATGTATACCTGACTTGCATATTGACTTGCTTCCTGAACCAAGTGTGCAATCGGACGATCTTCCATATCCATATTGTTTTGAATAGTAACAGGTTTCTTGATCATAAAAAAGCTCCTCCCTATTGTTCCCTTAACTTTTCTGCTATTTCACTTAATTTCCTGAGCCGGTGATTTACCCCGGATTTCCCTAACGGTGTTTCCAGGAGTTCCCCCAGTTCCTTCAAAGTTGCATCCCGATATGCAAGACGTGTAAGGGCAACGTCTTTCAACCCTTCGGGCAACTTTTCAAAACCAACGGTATCTTGTATATATTTGATATCCTCTATCTGCCTGACAGCGGCAGATACGGTTTTGTTAATATTAGCTGTCTCGCAGTTCACTTTACGATTTACAGAGTTACGCATCTCCTTCATGATCCTGACATTCTCAAGTTCCATCAACGCAACATGCGCTTCCATAACATTCAGAATATCAACAATCTGCGAGCCTTCTTTTAAATACACAACGTAGGTCTTCTTTCTGCTGACGATCTTCGCCTCCATATCGAAACTATTTATCATATTCTTCAGATGTTCTGCCTGATCCTGTGTATTGCAGACAATTTCGAAATGATAGGATTTACTCGGATCGCTCATCGAACCTGAAGCGATAAACGCACCACGGATATATGCCCTCTTGCAGCATACCGCCTGCACGATCGTATTCTTCACAGCCAACAATTCTTCACCTTTGGCGTAAATATAATAATTGCAGCTTCCTTTGCTCATATTCCTACGAATTGCGATATCAGTTCTTATATTAAATGTTTTTTCCAATAATGTAAAGCATTTTCTTGCAACTCCAAGATTTTCCGTATGAAGTTTCATGACACATACGCCTTTCTTGTCTTGTGAAAATGCTCCTGTCATATGCACAATTGCCGATAATTCCGCGAGATTACAGTGTCTGGCCTTCGCATAATGCTGCATCAGCTCTTCTCTTATCTTTCCTGAAAATGACATCTCTTACTCCTATCTTGCCTTGGTAATTGCATCCTTTCCTATGTCCCGATGTTCAATACGAACTCCATAATTCTCATTCTTACTCAACACCCGAAACAGTTCATTGGCAAGTGTAACCGAGCGATGCTTTCCTCCGGTACATCCAATTCCGATTACCAACTGCGTTTTCCCTTCCAAAATATAATTCGGGATCAGGAATTCCACCATATCTGACAACTTCTCCAGAAATACATTTGCCTTCTCATTCTGCATTACATAATCTCTTACTTCTTTGTCATTTCCGCTCTTAGGACGTAATTCTTCTATATAATATGGGTTCGGCAAGAAACGCACATCAAACACCAGATCTGCATCTGCCGGGATTCCATATTTGAAGCCAAAAGAAAGCACCGAGATATAAAGATTCTTATATTCTTTATTTTGCACAAATATCTTATTTAATTCTGCCTTTAACTCTCTCGTCAGCATATGGCTTGTATCTATCAGATAATCCGCTCTCTTACGTAAGAATTGAATGCGCTGTCTCTCCATACGGATTCCCTGATCAACGCGCCCTTCATTTCCCGCCAACGGATGGAACCGCCTGGTCTCTTTGTATCGTTTGATCAGGACATCGTCACTGGATTCCAAGAACAGAATCTCATACTGCATTCCAGTACTATCCAATTCTTCCAGTACTTTTTCCAGTTCTTCAAAGCTCTGTCCACTTCGGATATCCACACCCAGAGCCGCCTTATTGATCTCTGTTCCAGGCACCCGTAACAGATCTGCCATCTTCGGGATCAAAGGTACCGGCAGATTATCTACGCAAAAATATCCTACATCTTCCAACATTTTAAGAGCTGTACTTTTTCCCGCTCCTGACATTCCTGTTACAATTACACATCTCATCTTAGAATTCTCCTAGTCTCTTCACTTCCGGCTCTAATTTTACTCCAAATTCTTCTTCCACTCTGGCAGATACCTGTCGCATTAATTCTGCTACATCAGCTGCTGTTGCATTCTCTCTGTTAATCACAAATCCACAATGCTTCTCCGACACTTGTGCACCGCCCACAGAGAAACCTCTAAGGCCTGCATCCTGTATCAGCTTTCCTGCAAAATATCCTTCCGGACGCTTAAATGTACTTCCGGCACTTGGATATTCTAACGGCTGCTTGCTGACTCTCTTGTCCTTCAGCTCTTCCATCAAGGACTTAATTGCTTCTTTTTCGCCTTCCCGAAGCTGTATTCTTGCCTCCAGCACAATATAGCCCTTTCTGGCAATAATACTGGTACGATAACCCAATTCCAGATTCTCCTTTGGAATAATAAGCACTTCTCCTTCTTCCGTCAAAACAGTGACTTCCTCCAGGACATCCTTCATCTCGCCACCATATGCTCCCGCATTCATTACACAGGCGCCTCCCAAAGTTCCGGGAATCCCTGCTGCAAATTCGAATCCTGTAAGTCCATTTTCCAAGGCCTTATTCGCAATTGCAGACAACAAAGCTCCCGCCTGAGCCACAATCACATTTTCCTCAATCTCAATGCAGCTCATCTCCTTATAAATCTGAAGAACAACACCTCGATATCCCTGGTCAGATACCAGGAGATTGCTGCCATTCCCAATAATATAATAAGGAAATGATTCTCTCCGACACAAATCGATTACTTTTTTCACTTCTTCGGCTGTCCTTGGCATCACAAAAAATTCAGCCGGTCCTCCTACACGGAATGTCGTATGATTCTTCATAGGTTCTTCTGTTTTAACCTGTTCTTCACTCATTATTTTCAACAATTCATTATATAAAATCTGATTCATATTCTTCTCCATACACACTACTTGATTTCTCCGTACATCATACACTAAATAACCCATAAATTCAACGTACACTTGCAAAATCCTTATAAATGCGTTATATTATTGCCATATTAATTTTAATCAAAAAGGAGTGAACTTTTCAATTGGACTCGAGTGACGTCACACAACTCATTATTCTAATTATTTTATTGATATTATCTGCTTTCTTTTCATCGGCAGAAACAGCCTTGACAACGGTGAATAAGATCCGGATCCGCAGTCTGGCTGACGAAGGAAATAAACGTGCAAAATCGGTCTTAAAAGTTACCGATGATTCCGGCAAGATGCTCAGTGCCATATTAATTGGCAACAACATCGTCAATCTGTCAGCAGCGTCCTTGACCACCAGTCTTGCTTACAGCTTTGGCGGTTCCATGGTAGCAATTGCCAGCGGAATATTAACCGTATTGATTCTTTTATTCGGTGAGATAACCCCGAAGACCACGGCTACCATTCATTCCGAGAAAATGTCATTGCTCTATGCACCGGTCATCCATTTTTTCATGAAGGTCATGACACCTTTTATTTTTGTGATCAACGGATTGTCTACCGTCGTTTTATTACTTCTCCGTGTGGATGCGAAGGCAAAAAACACTGCAATGACAGAAACCGAACTGCGTACCATTGTAGAGGTAAGCCACGAAGACGGAGTGATTGAATCCGATGAAAGGGAGATGATCAATAACGTATTCGACCTAGGTGATGCCAAGGCAAAAGACGTTATGGTTCCCCGCGTCCATGTGACATTTGCTGATATTAACAGTACTTATGCGGAGTTGATTGAAATCTTTCGTGAAGATAAATTTACACGTCTTCCTATTTTCGAAGACACCACAGATAATGTTGTTGGTACTATTAATATGAAGGACTTGTTGTTATATGACAACACAAAGGAATTCAACATCCGCGATATACTTAGAGAAGCGTATTTTACTTACGAATACAAAAGCATCTCAGAGCTTCTTGTAGAGATGCGTCAGGCTTCATTCAACATTGCAATTGTATTGGATGAATATGGCGAAACAGCCGGACTTATTACCCTGGAAGACATATTAGAAGAGATTGTCGGTGAGATTCATGATGAATACGATGAAAACGAAGAAGATTTTATTCAGGAAATCAGCGACCGCGAATATATCGTAGAAGGTTCTATCAATCTGGATGACCTGAATGATCGTCTGGATCTTAACTTAAGTTCTGAAGAATATGATTCTCTTGGAGGATTCATCATTGAATATCTGGACCGCCTTCCCGAGAAGGGAGACAGCATTACAACAGAAGAAGGAATTCGTATGGTTGTAGAGACACTGGATAAAAATCGAATCGAGAGCGTCCACTTGTATCTACCAGAACCGGCATCCAATGACGATAGCCACAAAGGAAACGATTAAATAATAATTCGCAGAATCGAAAGATCTGAAAAAAGAAGACAGGCAATGGTTTTTCCACTGCCTGTCATTTTATTTCTTATATATTTTAATATAACATCTTCTGGATGCTTTCATCTTCTAAGTTATCTGCGGTCACCCATGTATATCCAGTATTAACAAAGGCTTCATTTCCCATATCCAGTGCTGCTCTTGCCGCAGCCACTACAGTCGCATATCCCATTCCAAATGGATTCTGGACAATCAATCCATCAATCCTTCCATCAGACAAGGCTTTCATCTCTTCTTCGTCAGCATCAAACCCAACGACCATGACATCATCTGCTTCTGCTCGTTCAAGTCCGGCAATTGCCTTTTTCACTGTCGGCGCATTCGATGCAAAACAGCCCTTGATGTCTGGATGCTTTGCCAGAACATAATCTATCACATCTTCTTCTGTGATATCCGCCGGCGCAATCTGTACATCTGACTTTGCTTCCGCACTCTCTTCGTCTATCTGATATGTTCCCGCATTGATTTCATCTGCAACTATTTTCTGCATGTCTTCTAACTGATCCAGATGATACGATTCTACAATTGTAATATTAGGATGATTGTTCTGAATCTCTTCTTTAAATGCATTTTCACGATCCAGCGAAGTCTTGGATTTGGAATCATTTACAAACAGGATAACTTCCCCTGAATCGCCGATCAATTCCGCAAGTCTTGTTGCTGCTTCACGAGCAGCCACCGCATTATCCGTAGATACGGTTGCCATCAATCCCTGATAATCGCTTCCAGAATCATATGCCACGACCGGAATATCATTCTCAGCAGCCAGATCAAACTGCACCTCACACGCATTTGCATCTGTGATGGAGATTCCCACCGCGATCGGATATCTTGCAAGCTCTTCATCAAGGATATTCACCTGTTCATCCACATTATCTTCCGTCTCCGGACCGCTATAAGTAACCTTCACTTTATCCTTGCCTTCATAACCCAGATATTCATTGATATCAGCCGCTGCCTGATCAACACCTTTTTTTACTTCGTTCCAGTACTGACCTTCCTCAGCCTTCCCGATAATTGAAATATAAGAACCTGCTTCCAGATGAAGTCCCTCCACATTATCATATGCAGATGGCTCTATCTGATCCAGCTTCCCCTGGTATTCCTTCTCTTCCACCTGTTGCTTATTATCAGAAGATTCTGGTTCCTTATTCTCACTACTCTCGGGAGCAGCACATGCACATGCCAGCATCGCCACACATAGCATAACCGCCAAGACACTACTACCTTTTTTCATGACCTATTCCCTCCTGTTAATCATTATTCAAAACTCACTCAAAAAGCATCTGTTCAGTCTAGCACAAACCACTATACACCAAAACCGTGAAAAATTGTTGAAAATTTTCTTAATTTTTTACATAAATTTGATAAAAGACAGGGTGATTTGAATTGGGGACAGGGAAAATCGAATCTGGGACGGAGGAAAACGAAAAAACCCCCGTCCCCTCTTGTATATTTTCCCCTTTTGTATTATGATATGGGTAGACTAAATTTGGATTTATGTCTATTTATATCAAAAAAGGAGGTACATATTATGGCACACGTAATTAGTGATGAATGTGTAAGCTGTGGATCTTGCGAAGCTCAGTGTCCAGTTGGAGCTATCGCTCAGGGAGCAGATCATTATGAAATCGATGCTGACGCTTGTGTTGATTGTGGCGCATGTGCAGCTCAATGTCCAGTTGGAGCTATTTCTGAAGGCTAATCAACGGATTCATATGAGAACAAGAATTCAAAAAGGCATTGCATGTTTTGATATATGCAATGTCTTTTTTTCATAGATGACAGCTTTTTACTTGTTTCGCAGATAATCCATGCTATGATATAGTCGCCCAGAAGGAGAATATGATAAGGGGGTATAAGCTTATGGGTAGTAACGCGTTAGAACAATTAAAAAGGGAGACAAAAGATGATGCCAAACTCTACGGCTGTATCAAAGAACTTTATGAGCAGGGTGTTCCATTTTCCGAACTGAAAGCACTGATCCCAGACATCCGCCGCACAAGAGAGCAATTACAGATCAAGCGGATGCTTGAGAATAACAATGAAGTCCTTCTGTCTATGATCAGCAAGGAAATGTCTTTTCTTCTGGATGCAAAGGAACGTCAGGAAGAAGAAGAATTCAAAAAACTGGACCAGCTGATCCGCCAGCAGCAATCCTTTCGGAAATCTGCAGCGGAAGCTGGTCCCGTAAAAAAACTCAGAAAATTATTCCTTCCTGCTTAAGTTCGCGAACTTCGTGTATTCGCCGAGCCAAGCCAGATTAACGGTCCCTATCGGGCCGTTTCTTTGTTTTGCAATAATAATCTCAGCCTGCTTCTTAAATTCGGAGTCTTTATTATAGTACTCATCACGATAAATGAACATTACCACGTCGGCATCCTGCTCGATCGCACCAGACTCTCGCAAATCAGAAAGCATCGGTCGCTTATCCGGACGGCTCTCTACTGCACGGCTAAGCTGCGACAATGCAATTACCGGAACATTCAGCTCTCTCGCCAGTCCTTTTAATGAACGTGAAATCTCAGAAATCTCCTGTTGTCTGGACTCAGAACTCTTTCCTACACTTCCGGTCATCAACTGCAAATAGTCGATAATGACTACATCCAGCCCTTGTTCTAATTTGTATTTTCTACACTTAGAACGCAATTCAGATATAGAGATTCCAGGGGTATCATCAATGATCAGATGAGACTGTCCGATAATCCCGGCTCCTTCAATTAATTTCTCCCAATCAGAATCTTTCATATTACCGCTTCGGATTGCCTGCGCATCCACTTGCGATTCCAGCGAAAACAGTCGGTTCACCAACTGTTCTTTTGACATCTCCAAACTGAAGATTGCCACACTCTTATCTTTCTTAAATGCAATATACTGTGCAATATTCAAGACAAATGCAGTCTTACCCATAGATGGACGAGCCGCAACCAGAATCAGATCGGAAGGCTGCAATCCTGACAGCTTATAATCCAGATCGATAAACCCTGTCGGAATTCCAGTTACTGTTCCTTTCGTCTTCGAAGCTTTCTCAATTCGTTCCAGCGCATTCAGTACAACTTGCTTAATTGGCACAAAATCACTGGTATTTCGCTTTTGTAATAACTCAAATACGGATTTCTCCGTTTTTTCCAGCACTTCCTCCAGAGATTCCTTCCCCGCATAACAGATATTCGCAATCTCTTCATTCAGCTTAATCAGCTTTCTCATCACAGACTTATCAGCCACAATCTGTGCATAGTATTTTACATTCGCAGAAGTAGGGACCGCTGTCACCAGATCTCTTACGAACTCCAGACTTGCAATCTCGGCCGGAACATCCTTTTCCTTCAACCTTTCCTGGAGCGTAATCAGATCTACGGGTTTTCCTTCATTAAACAATTCTACCATCGCATCAAAGATCACTCCGTATGCACTTTGGTAGAAATCATTTCCACTGATAATCTCTGACGCAGTCGTAATGGCATCCCGATCCATCAGCATCGCACCTACGACCGATTGTTCCGCTTCAACACTGTGGGGCATCACTCTTTTAATGAGAGCCTCTTCCATGCCTGCTTCCTCCTAAGCCTCTTCCGTTACGATTACTTTCAGATCCACGGTAACCTTCGGATGTAGTTTCACCGGCACTGTATGGGTACCCAGAGTCTTAATTGCATCTTTTAACTGTACTTTTTTCTTATCAACATCCAGTCCCATCTGAGCCTTCACCTCTGTTGCAATCTCTTTTGATGCAATAGAACCAAATGCCTTGCCGCCTTCGCCAGTCTTGATAGACACTTCAATCTGACCAGCTTCAATCTTCTTGCCTAATTCTACGGCAGCTTCATACTGTTCCTGAGCAATCTTATCTTCATTTGCTTTCTTTAACTTCAGATCATTCAGATTCTTGCTGTTCGCCTCTACACCTTTCTTTTTCTTCAAGATAAAGTTTCTTGCGTATCCATCGCTCACTTCAACGATCTCACCTTTTTTTCCAAGAGATTTTACGTCTTCTGTCAATATTACTTTCATTCTAGATATCTCCTCCTTCTATCATCTCATCAATCACCTGCGTCAGACAAGCAACCGCTTCATCCATATCTGTGTGATTGAACTGTGCGCCTGACGCATTCATATGACCGCCTCCGCCGAGACGTTCCATGATTATCTGCACATTGACCTCATCAATGGAACGTGCACTGATATAAATTCTTCCATTGTATTCTGTCAGCACAAACGAAGCCTTAATCTCATTAATATCCAACAGTTCATTGGCCGCCTGTGCCCCAATGATCGTCGGACTCTCAATATGAAGATTCTCCCCTCTTGCGATTGCGAATTTTTCACGGTAAACCTTCGCACTGCTGATAATCTCAGCTTTCGCACGATAAGATTCCATATCATCCCGGAACATCTTACGAACCAATGTGATATCCGCACCACATCTTCTCAAGAATGCTGCCGCTTCAAATGTCCGGACACCTGTACGATTCACAAAATTATTGGTATCAATCATAATTCCAGCATAAAGGCTGCTGGCCTCAAGCTTTGGAATCTTAATATCATCCACAATATACTGCAATACTTCTGATACCATCTCACAGGCAGAAGAAGCATAAGGCTCAATATATGACAACAATGCATTATCAATATTATCGCTGCTCTGTCTGTGATGGTCAAGTACCACAATGGTCTTTGTCTTTTTCAGCAGTTCCTCACACTCTGTCATCTGAGGACGGTTCGTATCCACAACTACGACCATGGAATTCTCATCTGCCATATCAATCGCCTGTGAAGACTTCAAGAATAAATCATCCGGATAATTCGGATCTTTCTCATAGCTTTCATACAATGGCCGTAATGATGCAGACACTTCGTTAATGACGATATACGCCTTCTTCTCCAAGGCTGCTGCCGCACGACAGATTCCCATAGCTGCCCCAAATGCATCCACATCCGTCAGCTTATGTCCCATTACAAAGATCTTATCCTTAACCGTCATAAATTCACGAAGCGCCTCTGCCTTCACTCTGGCTTTCACCCGTGTATTCTTGGATGTCTGCTCCCGCTTTCCTCCATAATAAGTAATACCATGGCAATCCTTGATGACCGCCTGATCACCGCCACGTGCAAGTGCCAGATCGATCGCTACACGCGCATAGTTATAACTCTGTGAATAGGAATCCTTGCTAAGCCCCAGACCAATACTCAGCGTAGCCGGTATTCCATTTCCGATATTGACAGATTTGACATCTTCCAACAGCGAAAACTTATCTGCCTCAAGCTGCTTAAAATATTGCTTCTGAATCACGATAAAATACTTATCATTCTCCATCTTGCGAACGATTCCATTAACCTTCGCAATATACTGATTAATCTTCCTGTCTACCAATGCAATCAACAGAGACTGTCTGACTTCCTCCACGCTGTTAATGACCTCATCATAATTATCAATGTAGATCAGCCCGGCAATCAGACGCTGCTCTTCATTCGCCTTGATTGATGCATTAAGTTCCGTAACATCCTGCAGATATACTGCAATAAAATATTCTTTCTCCTCTGGCATCTGCAGCAATTGTTCGGTATCGCTGAATCCCTCCACAGACACCTTACGAAGTTCTGCTTTATACTCACGATCTCCGTAATAGACATCCATCTCCACTTTGTCGTTGACCTTTTTCGGGAAAATACTCTTATTCAGCTCCGGCATATAGCGGCTGATATACGCTTCACCTTTCAGCTTCTCTCCCAGCACTTTCTCAAACTGATCATTCATCCAGATTGCCTTTCCATCATCCAAAAGAATGGCATACGGCACAGCAAGCTCCTTCAAAAGTGTGTTCTGCACGATTCCATATTGAGCAGCAAATTCAACCAGATCCTTCATGATAATCGATTTGCTGTAAATATACAGGATTCCTACCATGATAATATAGATCAGGACAAAGGCGCACATCAATAACCCGACACGTCGATCGATCACTGCGACCCAGATATTCATGATCACCAAAAGAATCGCCATGATTGCAGGCCATTGAATATATAATTTCAACTGCCCCTTTAACTGAATTTTTTCTTTTTCTTTCTTTTCCAACATAACCATTTCCTCAATAATTACCAAGAACTCAACGTATGGAGACATTATACCACTTTCTTTTATAAAAAGGAAGACATTAGTTAGGGACAGGCTCTTTCCAGAACCTGTCCCCTATACACTTTTATCTTCTGTTTTCCTCAGTCTCCCTAACTGTTGTAACCATTTGGATTCTGTGACTGCCATCTCCAGGTGTCCTCGCACATCTCTTCCAGTCCGCGTTCTGCCTTCCATCCCAGAACTTTTGCCGCTTTATCTGGTGCCGCATAACACATGGCAATATCGCCTTCTCTTCTTGGTTTGATCTCATACGGTATCTCTTTTCCACAGGCCTTACCAAATGCCTTCACCATATCCAATACAGAGTATCCCGTTCCGGTTCCCAGGTTGATGATATCAAGCCCTGGATTCGTAAAGATATACTTGATTGCTTTGACATGGCCGATTGCAAGATCTACCACATGAATATAATCACGCACTCCGGTTCCGTCCGGTGTATCGTAATCATCTCCAAATACTCCTAATTTTTCCAGTTTTCCAACTGCGACCTGTGAGATATATGGCATCAGGTTATTCGGTATTCCCTTCGGATCTTCTCCGATTCGTCCACTCTTGTGTGCACCTACCGGGTTAAAATAGCGTAACAGGATGACATTCCACTCAGGATGTGCTTTCTGAAGATCCGTCATGATCTGTTCCATCATAGACTTTGTCCATCCATAAGGATTGGTACACTGTCCCTTTGGACATTCTTCTGTAATCGGAATCTGCTCTGGACTTCCATAGACCGTCGCAGATGAACTAAACACAATATTTTTAACGCCGACTTTGTCCATTACCTCCATCAGGGTCAAAGTTCCCGTAATATTATTATTGTAGTATTCCAACGGCTTTCTGACGGATTCCCCAACCGCCTTCAATGCCGCACAATGGATGACTGCATCCACCTTTTCTGTTTCGAACATCTCTTCCAGAGCTTTTGCATCCAGCACATCACCTTCATAAAAGCGGATTTCTTTTCCAGTCAGTTCTTCCACTCTTCTCAAAGATTCTCTGGAAGAATTGCAGAGATTATCGTAAACCACGACCTCATAGCCTTCGTTCAGAAGTTCCAGTGCCGTATGACTTCCAATGTATCCTGCTCCGCCTGTAATCAATATCTTTGCCATCGCTTTTGCCTCCTAGCAGTTACTATATTTTTTTACAATTTCCTGCATGGTATCCCATTTCTGTTCCATATCTTCGACCAGTTTGAACTGTGTCCTGCATCGGTCAAGATTCTGTCCCTCGCGGTGAATCTTAAAATAATTATCCCCCTGAAGATAATCCGTAAGGAAACGCATTCCACACTCAAAGGTCATAGACTTTGCGCCCATCGGCATCAGTTCAATCTCTCTGGCAGTCAGTTTTCCCGCACAGCCTTCGATAAATCCCTTCGCATACAGATCAAACAACTCCATGCTGCAGGATACTTTATCCAGATCCCGCTCATCTTCTGCTGCAGTACTTGCTCCAAAACGGATAGAGTCCCCAAAATCATTCATTGCCAGCCCCGGCATAACTGTATCCAGGTCAATGACACAGATTCCTCTTCCCGTCTTATTGTCAATCATAATGTTATTCAATTTTGTATCGTTATGCGTAACTCGAAGCGGAAGCTCTCCTTTTTCCAGAAGATCTGTGAAATAATCCGCAACATTCTCCCGATCCAATACGAACTGAATCTCTTTTTGAACCTGCGATGCTCTTCCCATTACATCCTCTTCTACCGCTTTTTTGAACACTGCAAACCTGGCCTTGGTATTATGAAAACCTTTGATCGTCTCATGAAGTGTCTCAGCCGGATAGTCTGCCAAAAGTCTTTGAAAATTACCAAATGCTACAGCACTCTGATAAAAATGCTCTGGTTTTTCTACCTGGTCATAACTGGTAGCATCTGTAATAAATTTATAAGAGCGCCAGTAATCCCCTTGCGAATCCAGATAATATGGTTTTCCATCTACCGCCGGAATCACATTCAGTGTCTCACGCTCAGGATCCCCTCCATTTTCAATAATCTTCTTACGAAGATACGATGTGACTCCCATGATGTTTTCCATCAGTTCTACTGGATTCGAAAATACATCTTTATTCATTCTCTGAAGAATGACATTGATGCATCCCATCTCCGCTATCTCAAATTTCAGCAGAAATGTATCATTGATATGTCCACTTCCATAGGGGCCTTCTTCTATCAAAATTCCCTCAAATTGGAAATTCGCGATTGCTTCATCTTTTTGCTTTTGTGTCAACAAAGCCATTATGCTTCCTCCCACAGATGCTCTGGATAGAGACCATCTTCTTTCATCTTCTTAATTGCAGCAACAACGACCGGTTTATCCTCTTTATACGTAACGCCATACCATTTGTCTGCTGACTTCAGCACTGCTACCGTTGCCTGATCTGCTTCCAGCAGATTACTTACGACTGTCGGCAGAAAATATTCACATTTCATCGGATTTGTCTTCAGGCCTTCCTCCAGGAATGCCGGGAATCCATCTTTGATTTCTTTCAATATACTCTTAGTAAATCCCCACATATTCATAGATACTGTCGTATCCGCCGGCACTTCGGTCCATGTCTTCCCATCGTCTTCTGTATATGCAATGCCGCCTTCGCGCTTTTCGATTCTTGTTCTTTCGTGAATAGCGACCAGTTCCCCGTTCTCATTCATATCACAGACGCCACGTGCAACATGCCCATTGTCAGTCACAGTATTGCCAAGCTGATATCCTACCATCGTATAACGATATTTGTCATCATCCTGATGAGTAGCCAGATAATCATAAATCAATCGGAATGCTTCCTGCCCATAATAATCGTCTGCATTGATTACTGCAAATGGTCCGTCAATCTGATCAATACAGCTAAGTACAGCGTGTGCAGTTCCCCACGGCTTCACACGTCCTTCCGGCACTTCATATCCTTCCGGGATATTCTGAAGTTCCTGGAATGCATAAGAAACTTCCATGTATTTTGACATACGGTCCCCCACCGCTTCTCTAAAGTCTGCTTCATTTTCCCTCTTAATAATGAAGATTACTTTCTCAAATCCTGCCTGTTTTGCATCATACATGGAAAAGTCCATGATAATATGTCCTTCTTCATCTACTGGGTCAATTTGCTTTAATCCGCCATAGCGGCTTCCCATTCCTGCCGCCATAATGACTAATACTGGTTTGTTCATCGTTATCCCTCCAAGTTCTATCATTTATTTGTGCTTCAACAATCAAACGCCTAACCTTTAATACCTCCGGTAACACCACCGATGATCTTTTCTGACAAGAAGATATATAAGATAAATGTCGGAAGGAATACTATGATAACTGCCGCAAACATACCTGCCCAGTTTCCTGTGTACTGCATAGACTGCAGCATTCCGTACAGACCTACGGCTACCGGACGCAATGCATCGTTATTTGCGAAGATCAATGACAAGAAGTATTCATTCCAGATATTAATAAAGTTGAAAATTGTCACGGTCACGATTCCAGACTGAGCCATCGGGAACATAATCTTCCAGAAGGTCTTTGCCGGAGGACATCCATCTATTGCCGCTGCCTCTTCATATGTACGCGACAGATTTGCAAAGAATGTCAGCAAGAAAATCGTAGTATACGGGATATTGATTCCGATATACAGGAAGATCAGTGTTACCTTGCTAGCTGCAACATTATTCAAAATTCCCAGGTTGGCTACTACACTAAACAGTGGCAATACGATCATGGTAATCGGGATTCCCATTGCAGATACAAAACTCGTCTGAATGATTTTATTTCCCAAAAACGTAAATCTTGCCAGTACATATGCTGCCGGCGCACAGATTAAAATCAAGAGTGCACAGGATACCAGGGAATATAACAACGAGTTCATAAAGAATGTTGCAACACCGCCAGAGCCCCACGCCTGCACATAGTTTTCAAAATGTAGTCCTGTTGGGAACTTCAAAGCATTACCTGCAAATATATCAGATGTTGTAGACAAGCTTGCTGCCAGAATCCACCCCAAAAGCATAAACGTAAAGATGATCCACAAGATGATGATAATATATCCAGGAGCCAGCTTCAATTCTTTTTTCCAATTTATTTTATCTCTTACTTTTCTTTCTTTTGCTTTCGCCATAATTGCTCCTCCTTTCTAGAATTCCAGATCATCATCTTTGATCAGTTTATTACAGATTGTAAATATGATAACAACACATAAGCAAAGGATGATACCAATTGCTGCGCCATAGCCTGCGTTACGCTCAGTTACCGCATTTCCGGCTCCGAATGTGTGCATGTACATGTACTGAACAGGAACGATGGTCGCTTTGTCTGCAGTAACCGTTGAGAACAACTGTGACCATACGAAGAATGCTGCTGAACTTACAGACCACATGGTAATATTTGTTTTAAATACTCCCTTTAATAGCGGAACCGTCATATAACGGAACTGATGAATCTTATTTGCTCCGTCAATCGTTGCCGCTTCATACAGATCTGGACTGATTCTTTCAATTCCACTCATCCAGATCAACATATGATATCCAATCATACCAAAGCAATATGCGAACAGTAATGCCCAGAATTTATGATTGGTATCCAGCCATGGTGTATTAGCCAGTTTATGCAGGCCGATCGCATCCAGGAATGTTTTCAAAAGACCGAATTTAGAACTGTATACATATTGAATCCACATGGTTGCAAGTGCTACTGCACTGACAATGTTCGGCAGATAGATCACAGCTCGGAAGAACTTCTTTCCGTGGATTCCACTCGTTAGAATTACTGCGAAAAGCAATGATACTGCCAACACGAGTGCTCCTCCGATTGCCCAGATCTTAAAGATGTTAAACATTGCTGTTTTAAATATTTCTGTCGTGAACAGTTTTTGGTAATTCTGTAATCCTACAAACGTCCAATACTCTGTAGCATCCGTAACAGATTCGATCTTGTACAGACTCATCATGATCGTACGAATGATCGGATACAGAAATACAACGAGGAAGATGATGACTGCAGGTGCAAGAAAACCAACGATCATTTTCTTATTCTTCTTCATTGATTATGCCTCCTTTTTCTTTACAAAATATGGCGGCAGCGTTGTATACCGCCCTGCCGCCATATTCAAATCCCTGCCTGATCTGGCAAGGTAGTTACCAGATATTATTGACCAGCTGCCTCTTTCATAGCTTTTACAAATCCAGCTGCATCAATCTCTCCACCAGCAAGTTTCAGAGTATTCTCCTGAAGTACAGGTGTAAGGTCGTTGTTATTCTCAACACCAGCTGCCCAGTCATAGTATGTTGTTGTAGCATCAAAGCCACCTTTTACTTCTGCAAGCTCTGTCGGCCATGCATCACTGTTAGCCTTATCTGTTGGGATACACAGAGCTTCTTCTGTCATCTTCTTGTCGAAATCACCTGTTGTGATGTATGTAATCAGTTCAAATGCCTGATCAGCCATCTTAGAATCTTTGTTAATAGCGAATACCTGATTTGCAATGTTGTTAGCTGTATTGTCATCTGTTCCGCCTTCTACTGATGGGTAGTTGAAGTATCCCCACTCAAGATCTTCTGCTACAGAAGCCTTTGCTTCGTTTGGAAGCCAGGATCCGCAGATAACGATTGCAGCTTCACCAGGAGCGAATTCCTGATTCTGTCCTGCTGGGTATTTGTTTGTTGCGATATTCTCTGAGAAGTATCCTTTGTCTGCAAAATCAGCAAAGCTTTCTGCTGCTGCAAGAACTTTGTCATCATCCCATGTTACAGCTTCGCCATTCACTTCTTCGCCCATAACCAGAGATTTTACTCCGTCCTGTCCGATGTATCTTGCAAGATGATATCCAATGAAAGATGTCATATATGCATCATCAGCAGTGATTGGTGTGATACCAGCATCTTTTAATTTTGCACAAGCAGCATCCAGTTCTTCCCATGTTGTAGGTGCAGCTTCAATTCCAGCTTCGTTGAACAATGTCTTGTTGTAGAAGAAACCGAAGATTGATGGCTGATATGGGATAGAGTGTAAGGTATCATCTCCATCATGTGTCTGTCCATATGCGTTACGTGCGATTGCGAACAGTGTCTCATTGCCATGCTCTGCTTCGTAATCTGCTGCCAGATCTTCCAAATCTAATATGTATTTTCCCCAAGAACCATTTACACGGTTAACATCCTCATCAAATACATCGATCTGCTGTTTTGCATCCAGTGCCGGCTGAAGTCCTTCACGCTGTCCGGTACGTCCCTTGAACTGAACATCAACTTCAACACCTGTGTCTTCTGTATACTTGGCAATTGCATCTTTGATAACTTTTGCCTGTGGTTCATCTTCGCTCCACATAGACCAGTATACAAGTTTGTCTCCACCTTTGCTGTCGCCGCTGTCGCTATCAGATTTGCTTCCGCAGCCTACAGCCATTGTTGCTACCATTGCCACGCACAACAGTATGCTTACAATTTTCTTTTTCATACACTTTACCTCCTATAAAGTTTGTTTTTTGGCTTGATTGTATTGTATTACAATATTGCACAAATATCTTTATCCTATATTGTTCTTAATTTGCACTATCTGCATTTTTGTTTTGATTTTTCACAAAAAATGGGGTATTATATTGTTAAGAATACACAAAATCGTTGTTTTAGAATTAGCAAAATTGACAAAAAGGGGGAAATGTCACTTGGGCTACAAAGGAACGGTTCTGAAGAACTCTATCACAATCAATAAGATATACAGTATTCACTATTTTGAGTACATGAGCGATTTCTCTTTTGAAGGAGAATCCCATAACTTCTGGGAATTTATCTGCGTTGACAAAGGTGAAGTCGGCGTAACTGCAGGCAAGACATTTACCATATTAAAGAAGGGAGATGTTGCTTTTCACCAGCCCAACGAATTCCACAATGTACAGGCGACCGGAACGATTGCGCCTAATCTTGTAGTCATCTCTTTCCAGTGCGATGATGAAGCCATGCGTTTCTTTAAAAAGCGGATTCTTCGAATCGACGAGGTGGAACGCAACCTTCTTGCAGACATTATTATCGAAGCAAGACACTGTTTTGACTGCCGTCTGGATGATCCTTATCTTCAGAATATGCCACAAAAGGAACCGGAAATGTTCGGGGCAGAACAACTTATCTGTCTGTATCTGGAGCATTTCCTGATTCACCTGATCCGAAGGTATTCTAACCCGATTGTCCTTAGGAAGCGGCCGGCACGAATCGAGACTCCTAAGAGCACCAAGCAGAAGAGCGACACTGAGATCTTCAATCGTGTAGTTGATTATCTGGAGAATCACATCAGCGCACCGGTCACCATTGAACAGATCTGCAAGGACAATCTTATCGGACGTTCCCAGCTTCAAAAGATCTTCAAAGAGCGCTGTAACCTCGGCATCATAGAATATTTTTCTCTCATGAAGGTCAATGCTGCCAAGGAAATGATCCGGACCAACCGGATGAACTTTACGCAGATCTCCGAGCAGCTTGGATATTCTTCGATACACTATTTTTCCAGACAATTCAAAAAAGTGACGGGAATGACACCTTCCGAATATGCTTCTTCGATCAAAGCAATGGCGGACGGAAGTTTTGAACCATAAACACTTCATTGCATACGAAAGTAAAATCTCTTTTCCTGTAAGGGAAAAAATAACCATTGTATAAAAAGAAACGAAATCCTCATAAATGACGATTTCGTTTCTTCTGTTATTTAATGATATAAAAACTATGATTATTTATAACGCTAATATTTCTTTTACCTCAGAAGCTTTTTTCACAAATATCGGAATACTCTCAATCGGTGCAGAAACTTCGATCCAATTTTGTCCTGAATATTCTTTTCCCGTTTCATATTCCACCCAGACAATATTCCCTGGCAGATATAATTTCCGTGTCTTTTGATTTGCATAGCATACTGGTGCCACCAAAATATCTGGGCCATAAAAATATGTATCCTCAATTTTCCAGCATTCTTTATCATCTGGATATTCATAAAACATCGTACGCATGACCGGCGAGCCTTTTTTATGAGCTTCTTTCATCAGTGTTCTTGTATAAGGACGAAGCGTTTCCCTCAATTCCATATATTTCTTACATATTTCATAGACTTTTTCCCCATAGCTCCACACTTCATTCGCCGCTCCGGAACAACAAGTTGCTCCACCTGTGGTTCCAAACTGCGGCTGCCTAGGTTCTCGGTCACCATGCAAGCGCATAACCGGGCAGAACGCTCCCCACTGAAACCATCGAACAAATAACTCTCTAAATGCCGGATCATTAGGATCTCCTCCATGAAATCCACCTATATCCGTCGTCCACCACGGAATTCCTGCTAGCCCCATATTCAGACCGGCAGCCAATTGATTTCTCATACTTTCAAAACTGGAAGCAATATCACCGGACCAGACAAGTGCACCATATTTCTGACTGCCTGCCCACGCACATCTTAACAGATTTACAATGTTTTTTTGCCCCTGTACCTCCATTCCTTCATAAAATGTTTTCGCATAATCAACAGGATAAATATTACCGATTTCCAGATCTGTCCCACGATAATAGCGATAATTATCGAAATCATATGCCGTATACTCTGGTTCTGCCTCATCCAGCCAGAACAGCTTAATTCCTTTGTCATAATAGTTCTGTTTGGCCTTTTCCCACACATACTTTCTTGCAGCTGGATTAGTTGCATCATAGTGAATCGTCGCACCCTCAAAATCCAATCCTGTGCGATACCCCCGCTCCGTACGAATCAGATATCCTTTTTCCAACATTTCGTCGAAATTCTCAGATGTTCGATCCACTGTCGGCCATATCGAAACCATTAGCTCGATTCCCATTTCTTTTAATTCCTGTATCATTGCGTCCGGATCCGGCCAATATACAGGATCAAATTTCCATTCTCCTTGCTTCGGCCAGTGGAAAAAGTCGATTACAATCACATCAATCGGGAGACCACGTTTCTTATATTCCCTTGCTACCTCAAGGAGCTCTTCCTGCGTCTGGTATCTAAGCTTACATTGCCAGAATCCAAGACCATATTCCGGCATCATTGGCACCGTTCCTGCCACACCCGCATAAGCTTCCTCAATCTCCGCTGGTGTATCTCCTACAGTAATCCAGTAATCCAGTGTTTTTGATGCATAAGCTTCAAAGCTCATAATATTTTTCCCAAGCACTGCTCTTCCTACTCCAGGATTATTCCATAAAAGTCCATATCCTGCGGAAGAAACTAAAAAAGGAACACTCGCCTGCGAATTTCTATGAGCAAGTTCCAGATCCATACCCTTTAAATCCAGATATGGTTGCTGATATTGTCCCATACCATACAATTTTTCATCTTTATCAACAGACTCCCATCGCATAGTCACATGATAATCACCGCCAATATTCGGTTGGAACTCTCTGGCTTCTAACTCAATCGCACTACATTTTTTATCAGTCACATCCCGACGATTTCTCCAGTATTCTTCAAGTAACAGTTTCCCCTTCTGGTTGTAAACTGTAATTTTTCCACCATTTGTAATAAACAATTCCGCTTTTCCATTACGAACTCTTACACCATTTTCCAGTCTGTCAGTTTCCACCGATACTTTTGACAACGGATTTAGTGCCCAATCTTCCTCGGGCATCTGCGCATTCTTTGTTGCCCGAATACGCAGACCATTCTTTCCCCATCCTTCAATCCATAATTCTTCCGCATCATAATGATAAATAATTTTTTGCTCTTCTATTCTAAGCATATATTACTTCCTTTCTCCAAGAGGATTATCCTTTTACTGCTCCACTTGTCATACCACCGACAATATATTTCTGTAAGAAGATAAATATCAATAATACTGGAATAATTGTAACTACCGCAAAGGCTGTCAGATAACTCCACTTGGTTCCATATTGTCCCATAAAATTAAAAATCCCTGCCGTAATTGGACGATTCTGCTGATCAATAATAAATGTCATACCATAAGCCAAATCTCCCCACGCATATAAGAATGAGAAAATAGCACATACCATGACTCCCGGTTTCGCAATTGGGAGCAAAATCCGGATAAATGCAGTAAATTTATTGCACCCATCAATATAAGCGGCTTCTTCCATATCTTTTGGTATTGCAGCAAAATAGTTTTTCAGAATCAGAATAGAAAAAGGAATTCCGATTGTTGCATCTGCCAGCATAGCCGCTCCCCATGTATTATACAGATGCATATTCTTAAACATAATAAATAACGGTGTTAAAAGCACTGATACTGGAAGCATCTGCGTAACTAAAAAAGAAAGCAGCATTACTTTTCTTCCTTTGAATTTGTACTTGGCAATTCCGTAGGATGCCGGAACTGCAAGAACTACCGCGATTACCATTGCCCCCAGTGAAATAATCAGGCTGTTTCCAAAGGATTTAAACATATTGAAATCCCCTGTTTCAACCTGTGCTGCATAAGACTTCGTGTTTATAACGTGCGGAAAGAATGTCGGAGGATTCTGAAAAATCTCCATTTCCGTTTTCAAAGAAGTAATAAATGCCCAATATAACGGAAACAGTAAAATGCACGCAATAATCAATGCAATGATACAAAAAACAATATTTTTCTTTTTACTCAATCTCTTTTCTTCATCCATTATGCATCCTCCTCATTTGTTGCTCTCAGATAAAATACACCAACAATCATCAGAATAACCAACAATACATTGGCTACCGCCGAGCCCTTACTATACTGGAACATATCAAACGATAATTTATATGAGTATGTTGACAGCATATGTGTAGAATTTACAGGCCCTCCGCTTGTCATAACATAAACCAGGTCATACACTTTAAAAGTGTAAATGAATCCAAGGATCAATACAGACTCTATTGTCGGACGAAGAAGTGGGAGCGTAATCTTGAAAAACGCCTGTACCCCTGTTGCACCATCAATGGACGCACTCTCATAAAGATCTTTTGGAATCGTGGTAAGTCCCGTAGATATTAAAATCATATTAAATGGAATCCCTATCCATATATTCGCACAAATCAATGCAAACATAGCTGTCTTTGAATTCGTAAGCCATTCAACATTTGTAGAAATCAAATGCAGACTTTTTAGAATATAATTCAAAACACCAACATCTGTTGCAAACAGCAGCTTGAAAATCAATGCTGTTACAGTAATCGGAATCATCCACGGAACCAACAGAATTCCTCTTAACGGCTTTGCAATCACAAACCTCTTGTTAAAAAATATCGCCAGTGCAAAACCAATCAAAAATTGAACTACAAGACAGCAAACTGTAAATATGAGTGTATTTAAAAGGGATTTCCGAAACACTTCATCCTGAAATATCTCAAGATAATTTGTCAAACCAACAAAATTTTTTTCTCCCTGCACCAGATTAAATGCCGTAACATCCTGAAAACTCAGAATAATATTTCGCAGAATTGGATAGCCCACGAAAATCAGCATATACACAAATGCCGGAAGAACAAACAAAACACCTATGTTATCATATTGAAAAAACTTCTTTATTTTCCGCAAAATTATTCGCCTCCTTGGACAAAACGATGAATCAGACTTACATATGCTAAATTTTGAACATAAAAAGGGAGTACACGGAACACCGTATACTCCGTATTTCTATTTCAATGATTATTTTACAATACCATCTATTGTCTCCTGTGCTTTTGCAGCTGCATCTTCAGGTGTTGAAGCACCTGTCATTACCTCATTAAAAGCCAAAGAAATCGCATCAGATACACTTGGCCACTCTGCCAGCGGACCTCTTGCCTGCACATACTGAAGTTCTTCTACAAATGGTTCATAAGGTGAACCTTCTTCAAACTGATTTTCAGCAATCGTCTGATCTGCCGAAATATAACCAAATGCATCCATCAGGAACTTAACCTGATCCTCAGCAGTTGCATACTGAAGGAAATCTAAAGCCCCCTCTGTATTTCCACCTTTAATAACTGCATAGTTCTCTCCACCAAGAACGGAAGCGTATTCCGAATCTTTAGGAATCAATGTAACTTTCCAGTTCAGATCCGGTGCTTCTTCCTGCATGGTTGGAATCTGCCATGGACCATTTACCATCATTGCAACGTTTCCTGAAATAAACTGATTCATAACATCGCCCTGAGTCCAGTTGGTACATTCTTTACTCATAACACCAGAATCAACCAGTTCTTTTGCAAATGTAAGTGCTTTAATACCACCTTCGGAATCCATTTCATAAGAACTTGCTCCTGTCGACCAGAGCCATGGAACAAAGTTAAATGTACCTTCCTCATTTTGAACACTACAGAATGCAAGACCAGATACAGAATCTGTTGTCAATGCTTTTGCAGTATCCATCAGCTCATCCCATGTAGTAGGAACACTACAGCCTGCTGCATTCAACATATCCTCATTATAATACAATGCAAGGCAGTTTGCTCCAAATGGTACCCCATATAGTTTGTCATCCAATGTACAGGAATTTACGGTACCTTCATAGTAATTATCTACATCAAATTTTCCAGTCAAATCCTCAAAAATTCCCATTGACGCATAAGATGCATGATCTGGTGAATCCAAAATTGCAATATCCGGAAGTTCATTCGCAGATGCACCAATAGAAAGCTGTTTCTTAAAATCTGCAAACGGTACATACTTTGCAGTTACTTCATATGCATCCTGTGATTCATTATAATCTTGAATTACCTTATCCAGAGCTACCTGATGTCCTTCGGTCTCCATGTAATACCAGATTGTCACATCCTTGGAAGCTTCACCCTCTGAAGATCCATCTCCCTCTGAAGATCCGTCAGAGCCCCCACATCCTGCCAGCATTCCAACCGCCATCACTGTTGCCAGACCCATAGCCAATGCCTTTTTCAATTTCATTTCTTTTCCTCCTTTAACAGTTTTAATTTACTTATATCTTAAAACACGAACATATACTTGAAAATTCCACAAAGCTTAAAAAGGAGGAGATATCTAAAGGAGTTTTTCTGTAATTTATTTATATATCTTCCTATAATCTGCAGGAAGATACCCTGTCTCAGCCTTAAAAACTTTGCTAAAATATTTGGAGTCCGAATAGCCTATCAGCTCTGCAATTTCATACAATTTTAACTGTGTTCCAAGCAATAATTCTTTTGCTTTATTCAAACGAAATTGCTTGAGATACGCGCTAAAATTCACCCCTAACACCTGATGGAACTGCGTTCCAAGATATTCTGGCGTTATTCCAAGCTTTGCGGCAATCTCATCCAATGTAATTCCTGTGCGATAAAATTCATGAATCATTGCCACTGCACGTTTTACATTCAGATTCTCAATCTGTTCTTCCGTCCTCTGGAGCCTTTCGACCAGCTCTATTGTTATTCTTTTCATTCCTTCTCTGGTTTTTGTATGTGTAATTCTATCCAGAAGTTCTCTTTGTTCAAAATGTTCAAAATTAAAATTCCCTATTTCTTTTGAAAAATTAATCATAGCCCAGAAAAATCGCACATAACATTCTTTTATTCTTTTTGGCTCATATATTTTCCCATTCTGAAAGTACTTCTGAAACTGTTCCACACTCTTTTTTATTTTCTGAGGATCATTAGAGCAAACCGCCGTCTTCATCTGATTTTCTATATCCAGTGGATATACACATAGTGATGTTTGTACACGCTGAATCTCTGGGCAAGATATGATAACTTCACTTCCAAGAAGAATATTCCACTCCAGATATTGCTCCACTTCTTCATAATTATCTTTTAAATTAAAAATATCCGGAGATTCTGCCCATCCCATTGCGACACCGTCTAAATCATTACTTTTTTGCAGAAAATGTCCTTGTATCCATCTTTTAATATTTTGGTTTTTCGCATAATTATAAATAATAATTATAATCTCCTTCTGTTTTTCATCTTCTATAACACAGTAAGAAATTGACGGCTTCTCCGAAAAAATCATTTTTATTTTTCGAATAAATCTATCACATTTTTTATCCGACCATTCTTCAAAATATGATACAAACAGAGCTAATGACAGCTGTCCATCAAGTCCAAATTCTTTATTTAAATATTCTGTAACCTCTTCTTCTGGCAAAAAATCACCTGCCAGAATATTTTTCATTACCTGATCCAGGCTTCCAATCTGCTTTGGATGACGTTTCCGTTCCTTTTCCAGTTCGAATTTTACCCGTTCTACAGCTTCCGAAAAATCTGCCATCACAATTGGTTTCAAAAGATATTCTGTTACACCAAGCCTCAATGCAGATCTGGCATATTCAAATTCTGAATATGCAGACAGTACAATAGACTTTGCTTTACAACCTTCTGCATAAATCTGCTCTAACATTTCCAGACCATCCATAACCGGCATTCGTACATCTGTAATAATTACATCCGGGTTTTCTTTACGGACGACTTCCACCCCTTCTACTCCGTTCTCTGCTTCCCCCACGATAACATTCTCCTCATCTAATTTAGGAAGCAATTTACGAATGCCTTCACGAATCCAGATCTCATCCTCCACAATCACAAATCTCATAAAAACCTCTTCTCTCCATTAAACAGGCACCCTTGGTATATATATCCAGACACTTGTGTATTCTTCTATGCTGCTTTCCACATAAACAGATGCCATTTCTCCATAATACATCTGTATTCTGGTAATAGCATTTTCCATCCCAATACAGTTTTTATCTTCACTGGCCGGATAGATTCTGGAATTAATCATTTTGACCAGTTCTTCTGACATTCCTTTTCCATTATCCCATATCTGAATCATCAGTCTATCCTGTCTTGGTTCTATATTTATTTTCAGGAGATGCACCCCTTTCTTTGACTTAAAGCCATGAAAAATAGCATTTTCTACGAACGGCTGAAAAAGGAGCTTATGAATTCTCCAATCTACAACCTCTGGTGATACGTTAATTTCACATTCAAATGCATTTTTTAATCTTGTCTGCTGCAAAAACAAGTATTGTTTCAGCCATTCTATTTCACGACCGATTTTCACTTCCGCATTACTATCATCAATCCCATACCGAAGGATTGCCGCCAGTGATGTGATTGAATTGCTAATCTCAAATTCATCTCTGTCGATCGCCATCCAGTTAATCGTATCTAACGTATTATACAGAAAATGTGGATTGATCTGCGCTTCCAATGCAGCGATTTCCGCATTACGCTGTCGTTCATAAGCTTCTTTTTCTTTCTTGATAGAACTCTCCAGTTCATCCATCATATGATTAAACTGTGTCTCTATAATTCTGATTTCTGTTGGTGTATTTCTATCCACAACAGCTCTGACAGATAATTTCCCTTCTTCTGCAATTTTCATTGTCCTTACCAGACGGTTAATAGAACTCATAAGATTTCTCGTCATTGTAACTATGAGGATCAACAATATGAAAACTGTTACTCCCAATACAAACAATAAAATCCTCTGTTGGGCATTTAATCTTTTTATCAATTCCTGCTGACTTGACACATTTACAATATCAGCACCAAACTCTTCGTCATAGACTATTTCTATTGTCTCAGAATTAACTCCTATCAGATTATTTTCTTTTAAGAACTTCCAATGTGATTGCTTTCTTTTTTCAATATCATCTGACCACTCCATCACTTTCGTTCCCAAAAGTTCTTCTTCATAGCAGGATATCATATTTCCCTGCGTATCCACCATGAAAGTAAAATGAGTCCTGTCATCAGACTTTCCACATATCTCTCTTAACATAGCTTCATCCACGCTGACAATCACCACGCCTATCTGCTTGTTTACATTTTGATAGTCAATAATACGATGTCCCAGATGAAACAGATAATAAACATCTGCAGCAAAAACTCCGGCACGTCTGGTCGGAATAATATGCGTGAAGTTATCCAATGAAAAATTCTCATAAATCTCATCCGGACTCATACCTATACTTCCCATCCATGAAGTACGGGTTGAAGAACCCGTCAGCAGATCATAGAATACAACTTCTCCGCTTTCTGTAATAACCGTAATACATTTAATATGTTCTTTTGCATAGAACATTCCCCTCAGAGTACTTCGAAGCCGCGCCTTTGTTGCCGTAATATCCTCTCCTTGATTAATATCATCTACCATATCCACGATATCATCATTCATATATACCTGAAACAGAATATCCTCATAAGAATCCACCCATACATCCAGACTACTCTTAGTCTGTTGAATATTCGCCTGCATGAGTTCTTCTACATTATCCCTGACAATACGAGAAGTATTAATATATGAAAAAAAGATCAATATAAACGATGGAATTACCGCAGTAACAACAAACGCCGTCAAAATTTTCCCTTTCAAACTGGACCAAGAAAACATACTGAATATTTTTTTCACAGAATCCCCCCATTATTTTTGTTTATGTTATCATAGCATTATATTACCTCATACCTAATGATGAAAAAACATAAAAAGGAGTATTTTTCTAAAGGAAATTCTATTTTTCCACATTTCTGCTACAATCGCTCATAAAACTTTTCCATTTACCAGAAATGCGCACCACAAAGTGCACAAAAAAACCGAGGGCGATGCAAACCACCTCGTCCTCGGTTTATCCTTTATCCTCTTTTATTTGAATGATTACGCATATTCTACCGCGGAATCTTAGAAAGCGCTGCCTCATCGCCCACCAAAGTCACATCGTTATGCATCTGAAGGATGGATGCCGGAACAGCCGGTGTCACCGGTCCAAAGAATGCCTTCGCCACGATATCTGCCTTATCCTCGCCGCTTACAATTACCAGAATCTTCTTTGCCTGCATAATGGTCTTGATTCCCATGGTATAAGCCTGCTTCGGAACATCATCTGCAGAAGCGAAGAAGCGCTTGTTTGCCTCGATGGTTCTCTCCTGAAGATCAACACAATGAGTCTCCTTCTCAAATGCCTCTCCCGGCTCATTGAATCCGATATGTCCATTATGTCCCAAGCCAAGGAGCTGAAGATCCACTCCACCAAGAGAATGAATCAGACTCTCATATCTGGCACACTCTTTTTCACTGTTTGGCTCCATTCCATTTGGAAGATGTGTATTCTCAGGATTGATATTGACCTGATCAAACAGATTCTGGTGCATAAAGTAATAATAGCTCTGGTCATTCGTTCTTGGAAGTCCCTTATATTCGTCCAGATTCACTGTTGTCACATCAGAGAAATCCAGATCGCCCTTTTTGTACCACTCAATTAACTGCTGGTAGGTCCCAATCGGTGTGGAACCTGTTGCCAGTCCCAATACACAGTTTGGTTTCATGATTACCTGTGCAGAGATAATGTTTGCTGCCTTTCTGCTCATATCCTTGTAATCGGTTGCTTTGTAGATTTGCATAATCTTTTCCTCCTCAATATATTTCTACCCTTAAATTATTACCCAATTCCTATCTTTTTTGTGAATCCACAATCTTTGCCGTCCCAAAAAATTCCGGCATATGAAAACTGGGAATCTCCGACAGAATCGGAAAACACGAAGCATAGTGTTCCATTTCCTTCGCTTCTGATATCTTATAAAAGTTGCAAGTAAATTCGCTGCCTACTTTCAATTCCAATGGTCCATAGATCTTCTCCAATATTCCAATCGGAATACGAAGACTCATACTCCACTTATCCGCATCGATCTGCGCCTTGCAATCGAAAGAATCCATCTCTTCTTTCGCAAAGTATGTCCGGTATGTACGCCTGGTTCCGTATGCTGCCAGCAAAGCGCCATTCGCATTCACTTCAAAATTCAAGTAAATCGGTGGCACCATTCTTTCCCTAGCCGCTTCAAATTCAAAGAACGCTTCCAGCGCACTGTCCCGATACACAGGATCCAATGCATTCGTATAAGTCCGAAGCGGATCCGCCTCTTCACACACCATCTTCAGATAAAAGCCTTCCCCTGGCACAAATCCAAGATATCCGTACGTATCAGGAATCTTCTTCGTTCCCCACAGAAGATATTCCACACGAAAAGGTTCCACCCGCTCCAGTTCCTTGGCACTTCTGATTACACTAACCTCCATAGACAATATCCTTGCCACTCCTTTTATAAAATATTGTTGCTCACCACACGCTGTACTCCTAAAATTAATCTATCAAAAAAAGAATATGAAAACAAGATTGTGCAAATGCAAAGACCCGAATGTGCAAAAAAAGTCAACAATCGTGCTATTGAAAACTAAAGGGTTATTTCATATACTCATCTTATATCAACAGGGATGGGGAGGGGACGGGGGAAAACTCATTTTCCCCCGTCCCAAATTAAAATCACCCTGTCCCCAATAGGAGGGTATTATGTCTAAAACAAAGGGAAGGGTCACTTTACCAAGTGAATCTAATTTTTTGAACGAAACGAAGGAGATGCTGGAACGCTGGGGAGCCGATGCACTCCGTGACAGTGACGGCACAAAGCTTGACGATGAGATCAAGTCTTTGGATGCTAAGATCTATACGACTTATTTTGTCGCAAGAGGACACAATGAATTTGCAGAAAAACATATGGATGAATGCCAGCAGATGCTTCTGATGTCGAAACACAATCTGGCAACAGATTCTTCTGTTACGATTGATTTTCTGGACGGTTATTATCGCGAACAAGTAATCGCAGATTATATTCACGATCCCAAGAAATGGTGGGAGATCATTGACCGTACTACGGGAGAAGTTGTACCTGCAGACTGCTGGACCATTGATGAGAAAAACGATCTGGTCACCATCAACAATGTCATTCCATTCCATGAATATACGGTATCATTTTTCGTATATGCCATCTGGGATCCGACACAGATGTACAACCACATCACCAACAACTGGGGGGATAAGCCACACGAGATTCCATTTGATGTACGCCAGGTCAATTCTGGAGCTTTTGCCAAGGATTATCTGAAGCAGTGGTTAATCGACAACCCGGACACCGATGTCGTGCGATTCACTACGTTCTTCTATCATTTTACATTGGTATTTAACGCACAGGCTAAGGAAAAGTTTGTAGACTGGTTCGGCTATGGTGCGACCGTGTCCATCAAGGCTCTGGAAGAATTCGAACAGGAATATGGCTATGCTTTAAGACCGGAAGATATCGTGGACAATGGTTACTACAACTCTACATTCCGCGTTCCAACGAAAGCTTACCGCGATTATATGGATTTCATCCAGCGTTTTGTTGCCAGAAAAGCAAAGGAACTGGTAGACATCACTCATGAAGCCGGCCGGGAGGCTATGATGTTCCTTGGTGACAACTGGATTGGAACAGAACCTTATGGTCCTTATTTTGAGGACATTGGTTTGGATGCAGTGGTAGGAAGTGTCGGCGGTGGTGCAACATTGCGTCTGATTTCTGATATTCCAGGTGTCAAATATACAGAAGGACGTTTCCTTCCTTATTTCTTCCCGGATACCTTCTATGAAGGAAATGACCCTTGTATCGAAGCCATCGACAACTGGCTCAGTGCAAGACGTGCATTGATGCGTAATCCGGTAGACCGCATCGGCTACGGCGGTTACTTAAGCCTGGCATATAAGTTCCCGAAATTTGTAGATTATATCGAAAAAGTTACCGATGAATTTCGTCTGATCTATGACAACGTCAAGGGCAAGACGCCTTATTGCGGTCTGAAAGTTGCTATCCTGAATTCCTGGGGCAAGCTTCGTTCCTGGCAGACTTATATGGTAGCCCACGCCCTCTGGTACAAACAGACCTATTCTTACTTTGGCGTATTAGAATCCCTGAGCGGAGCTGCAGTAGATGTGGTTTTCTTAAGCTTTGATGATATTCGTGAAAATGGCGTTCCTTCCGACGTGGATGTCATCATCAACGCAGGCGACGCCATGACCGCATTCTCCGGCGGCGAAGAATGGCTGGATGAGAACCTTGTTACCACCATTCGTAAATGGGTTTATGAAGGCGGCGGTTTCATCGGAATCGGCGATCCAACTGCCGTACACCACGGTGGACGTTACTTCCAGCTCGCAGATATTCTCGGTGTAGACAAGGAACTGGGATACACCCTGTCTACGGATAAATATTTTACGCAGGCACAAGATCATCACTTCATCAGTGAAGACCGAACTGCAGATTATGATTTTGGCGAAAGCAAGCATGATATCTACGCATTGTCTGACCGCACAGAGATTATCGAATACTCCAATCATGAGGTACATCTTGCGGCCAACACCTACGGCAAGGGGCGCGGAGTATATATTGCAGGACTTCCTTACAGTTACGAAAACACACGTCTTCTCATGCGCGCTATGTATTATGCCGCACATAAAGAAGATACTTTCCACGTATGGTATGCAGATAATCTGAATTGTGAGGTAAATGCCTACCCAGAAAGTGGAAAATATGCTATACTTAATAATTCAAACGAGACACAGATTACAAAGTTTTACGATGGAGAGGGCAATTGCGAGACCATCACTCTCGAACCTTGTGAGATTCTGTGGCGTTAAACAAGAATTCACACGAAGGGAGTTTATCCCATTATGGTTCAAAACATTAAGATGGAGGAGATTGTTCACCAGGACAATCTCCCCGCCAAAATTATACTACAGACCCTGGCCGGCGACACATCCCGCGTACCTCCTCATTGGCACAAAGACATCGAATTGAATCTCGTTCAGGCCGGGACATCTATTTCTATCGTAGATGGAAGACAGAGTATTCTATCACCCAACGACATCAATATCATTAACAGCAAAAAAATTCATTACGGTGATATTCTGGAGGATTCTGGTTTTATAAAATTAATCACGATCCAATGGGATTACGACTTCTTTCTTCGATACTGCCCGGACTTTCCTCAATATCAATTCTCCCTGGATAACCGCGAATGGATCAAGCCTAAGCTTCGAGAGCTAATCCTGAAAATCGCCGACTTGCACCAGTCCAGAATTCCTTATTCTGAGATGAAGATACACGCATTACTTCTGGAGGTCGGGAGCCTTTTATTGGAGCACTGTCTGGAAACCAATTCCTATTATCAGGATTACGACCTTGCCAGGAAGATCGAACAGATACAAGAATCCATCATATATATTGAAGAAAATTATTCCCGGCAGATCTCACTTGCAGAGATTGCTCACCACGTAAATATGTCACCTGCGTATTTTTCGAGGAAATTCAAACAATTCACCGGAATTAATTTCTACGAATGCCTGACTCTTCATCGAGTCCAAAAGGCAAGAGATGAATTATTAAATACCGATCAAACCATCACGGAAATCGCCTTTAACAATGGTTTTCCGAACGTAAAATCATTCATCGAATCCTTCAAAAAGATATACCATATAACACCGAAGCAATACCAAAAAGCCCATAAATGTTAATTTTGTGAGGCTTTTTTTATTTTCAAAAGCAAGATTTGACAACTTTTAAGCAACATAGGGAAATACACTCCATCACCTGTCTGATACAATAGAATCAGTTAGACATGTATATTATGACAGTTCAATAGCAGGAGGTATATAGAATGGGAAAATGGAGATTAAGAATTGGTTATGGAGTGGCCGACCTTGCCTGCACTCTAATCTTCTCAATGGTGGCGTCTTATCTGATGATATTCTACACAGATGTATTTGGCATCAGTGCCGCTGTTGCCGGAACCATGATGTTCGCTACAAGAATTACGGAAGGGTTTATGGATATTCTGGCAGGTCTGATCGTGGACCGCACCAACACACGATGGGGACGGAACCGCCCGTTTTTCTTGTTTGGCGCCATTCCGCTTGGGCTTATCACGATTGCCGTCTTCTATGCGCCCCCGCTTCAGGGAAACTGGAAGATTGTATATGCATTCGTATCCTATGTCATCCTAAGCTTTATCTATGCAATCGTAAATATCCCTCTCTCTTCGATTCTACCGACTCTGACATCAGATTCGAAAGAGCGCACCGTTCTGGTTACCACACGAATGATATTTTCCATGATTGCCGCTACGATCATCACAACATTTACCACCCCGTTAGTCCGACATTTTGGAAATGATGATCCGGGACGAGGATATCTGTCTACCATTACCATCTATGCAACAATTGCAGTCATTCTGTTTTTCGTTACTTTTAAAAACACAGAAGAAAAGATCCAGCCTGCCGCCAAAGGAAAGAAATCCTCTGTGAAGAAGGATTTCCAGTCCTTGAACTCACAGTGTCTGGTCATGTTTTTATTCGGACTTTTGTACTTCTCCATGTTCAATATCCGAAGCACCTCGGTCATCTATTACTTTACCTATAATCTGGAGAAGATTGAGTTGATTCCGACAATTGGAATTCTAGGTACTTTCTCCGGCCTGCCCGTATTACTGCTTCTTCCATATATCACAGGAAAGATCGGGAAACGCAACGCTGTCATCACAGGTGCCGTCATCTATATCCTTGGCACTCTGACCATCTGGTTTGCTCAAAGTACTACCCCAATTCTGATGTGCGGTCTTGTGGCAACAGGATGCGGCATGTATCTGATTCAGGCTACATTTTTCACTATATGCCCAGATGTCATTGATTACTGTGAATACACCAGCGGACAGAGCATCGCAGGCATGATCACTGCCTGCTCCGGTTTCCTGTCCAATATTGCCATGGGCGCCAGCAGCTCCCTTCTTGGGCATCTGCTCAAAGCCGGCGGATACGTTGCCAACCAGAAACAGACAGCATCTGCTCTTAGGAGCATTCAGATAAGTTTTATCTGGGTTCCCATCGCATTATGTCTTGCCATTATTGTGCTAATGCAATTCTATAAGTTAGACAGGCGGATGCCCGAAGTCCAGAAAGAACTTGCCAGACGCCGCGGCCTTTCTTAAAGAATCCCCCGGCTGGGGGATTCTTATTATTCAACAGCATTATCCTCTTCTTACCATACATTCTTTCCTGTAAAATGCAATTCCATACCGAATCACTGTCCGGAATCCATCTCTCTCAATCTTTCTGGCATATTGCTTTTCCTCAATCTGATTCAAAGCATCTATACATTCCCTCTCCATCATATCTTCCGCATCTGCAATCTTCACTTCGATTACGATCGCCCGGCGTTTTGAACGGTCCTTTAACACCACATCCGCTCTTCCAAGTCCATTTTCATAATTTGACTCCACGATATATCCCGCGTTTGACACAAGCCCTGCTATAAATGCATGATAATAGCTTTCCGCATAGTCATGGTAACTTATCGTATCAAATAATAAATCTGATAATAATTCTGTCAGAAGTTCTTCCTCTCCATTCCACATAGCCCAAAAAAGCTCTCTCCTGTCACTCTTTGCAGACTTCTTATTAAACCATTCCACTACACTCTTTCGAAAAATGTCCATCACTTCTGCGTTCGGAATCTTAAGCGCCGTCTGCCTTTCTTCCAGATAATCCCCGGCCTTAAGCTCTTCTTCTTTTGTCTTTGTCAGATATCCAGTCAGATATAAAAGGCTCCATAGGTTTTCTTCTGATGAAGCAAGAAAATCATACGTAAGATTTTCATTAACACATTCTTTGATATAACCACCATTTAACAACATCTCAAATTTTTCTGTCACATCAAAATCTGTTCTTTCCAAAAACTCTCCGATTACTGCATTATCACTGGTATGTTCCCAAAAATTCCCCGGCTTTGTTTCTCCTTCTGCAAGAAGTTTCATTACATAGTTTAATACATCCCATGGGCAGTAAATGTCCATATTGCCAAAACGATAACCATCATACCACTGACGGATAATATCCAATTTTTCTGTATGCCCCACTCTTTTAAGCAGTTCTTCAACTTCATTTTGTGTGAATCCAAAAAATTCATTGTACCGATTATTTGAAATTGTATCAGTCGTAAAATTATTTACTCCCGTAAAAATGCTCTCTTTTGATATCTTCAAACATCCAGTGACTACTGCAAATTCCAGATTATTATTATCCTTCAATGCCATACTCATCATAGTTTTCATCAAATCCAGCATCTCTTCATAATACCCATGACTGTTTGCTTTTGCTAAAGGCACATCATATTCATCCAGTATCACTATCACCGACTTATCATAATAAGCCGCCATCATCTTCATTAACGTTGAAATACTGGTTTTCAAAAGATCCTCCGTTGGCCTTCCCTCCACGATATCTGATAACTCCGCAAAGATTTTCCGGTCATTGTCATTCACCTTGTCGCTCTTTGCCAGATAACTGTGTTCATTATACAAATCTGCGATTCTATTCTGCAGCATTCTCCGCGCTGCCAGGAAATTCAATCCATCTATATCTTTAAATGTCAGAAATATCGTTGGATACTGGTTCATCCATTCCTTGCAAAGTTTCTTTTCACTTGTAATGTCCAATCCTTCAAAGATTCTACTACTATCCCTGCGTATATCAAAAAAATGGGCTAGCATACTCATTCCGAGTGTTTTTCCAAAACGACGTGGTCTGGTAATCAAAGTAACTTTTGTCCCTGTCGTCTTCAGTAATTCCCGAACCAAAGCCGTCTTATCGATATAGTAATAACCCCTTTGCCGGATTTCTGCAAAATCAGAAATCCCAACTGGTATATTCAACATCATCTAAACACCCCTTCCCTAGATAACTCCGACTTTCTATAAAAAATATCATATCATGAACCAAATCTTTGCACAAGCAAGTAAAAGTTTTTCAACAAAAAAGCCTTCAAATACTATATTTCAGTACTTGAAGGCTTATTATTATATTATGCAATTACGCTAACAAAATTAGTCCTGTACATATGGCATCAAAGCGATGTGACGTGCTCTCTTGATTGCTACAGTAAGAGCTCTCTGGTGCTTTGCGCAGTTTCCTGTAATTCTTCTTGGAAGAATTTTTCCTCTTTCAGAGATGTACTTTCTTAATTTTGCTACATCCTTGTAATCGATCTCGTTATTCTCTTTTCCACAGAATACACAAACTTTTTTTCTTCTACGTCCGCCGCCTCTTCTCTTGAAGCCGCCTTCTGGACGATTTCCTTTATCGTAAGCCATGTTAAACTCTCCTTTCATTCGGTTAATGAAGTTCTTCTTTCCAGGCTCGGCAGAACCTCGCCAAAGAAAAAGAACGGCTTTCTCACTAAGTTCAGCTTCGCTTCACTAAGTGTTCAATGCCTAGTTAAATGGTAATTCTTCGTCTATTCCATCTGGAATATTCATGAAGCCGTCGCCTGCATCAGATGCTGGTGCTGGTGCCGGTGTGGGAGCCGAACGAAAACTTCCGATATTCGCATCGCTTGCAGCCTTGCTCTCTGCAAATTCCTGCTCTTCTACTACAACCTCTGTTGTGTAGACTTTCACGCCATCTTTATTGGTATAACTTCCGGTCTGAATACGTCCACAGATCGTAACACGTAATCCCTGACGGTAATATCTCTCAGCATGTTCTGCCTGTCTTCCAAATGCAACACAATTGATGAAATCAGCGGTCGCCTCTCCATCACGTCTGAATCTACGATCAACAGCCAGTGTATATCTTGCGATTGCTAAAGGATTCTCTCCCTGTGAATATCTCACTTCAGGATCTCTTGTCAAGCGTCCCATCAAAATTACTTTATTCATATAATTACCTCTACTTCCTGCTTATGCTTCCTGTCTAACGCATAAATATCTGATAACGTTATCCATGATGCGAATTCTCTGTTCGATTTCGCCTGGAGTCGTAGCATCAGATTCGAAGTGGATGAAATAGTAGTATGCTTCTTTCATCTTCTGAATTTCGTAAGCTAATCTCTTCTTACCCCATTCATCGACGTCTGAGATCTGACCACCGAAACGTTCAACTAATGCTTTTACTTTTTCGATAACCTGTGCTCTCTCGTCATCTTCGATTTTTGCACTGACAACAACAGCTAATTCATATTTGTTCATGTCGTCTTGCACCTCCTTCTGGTCTTTTGGCCCCCGCTCAACTTATGTGGGAGCAAGGATTTCTGCCGCTTTCAGTCGGCAGTTTTATTGTATCACGGTTTACAATGATACCATATTCCAGTGCTTGTTTCAAGCCTTTTTCTTCAAATCTTTTGTATTTTTTTCTACTAATTTTCGCGCAATCATAATCTGATGCCCACATCCCATACATTTCAGTCGAAAATCTGCTCCTACCCGGAGGATCTCCCACTCTTTACTGCCACATGGATGCTGCTTTTTCATCGTAACAATATCTCCAACTTCATATATATATCTGTCATTCATCATTCTACTGATTTCTCCTCTTCTTTTACTCCACGAACCACGAATCGATGATTGTCACTGGCACTGGTGCAGGTTGACAATGTCACGATCGTATCTTCTGTCGTCACTTCAACTCCCGTATCATATGCTGCCACTTCCTTTGTCATAGTAAGGAATGTCTGATACTCCTCATCCGTATGAAATACTGTCAGATAAGTATCCGATGTATCTTCTACCACACCAACAGAATAGATGTGATATGTGATCTCTCTTCCATCCGGTGTATAGATGTAAAAATAGGGATTCGCCTCCCAGAATGACTTTTCTTCATAGTCCTGCAGATGTCGGAACATTGAGCCATCCTTCATACGATGTCCATAGATGATCGAGTTTCTGTCCGAAAAATCCGCCTGATTATCTACATTCAGAAAGATAGCGCCCAGGGTATTCTCATTTGCAGAAAAGGTTTTCTTCAAATACGTGCTGTTATCATCTCCCTGTACGATGGGATAACTGATCTGGGAAGGCTCCGGTGAAAAACGTATCCATCCTATGGTATCTGGATTGATTGCAAGCAGTTCATCAAAATTCACTTTGAATCCCTCTTGTTCATCCTCTCCTTTTCCCGTCTCAACTGCCAAGTCTCTGATCTTATCATACTCACTTCTGCCATCATAATATCCCTTGCCAATCTTGAACAGCTGGAATGCGGACACACAGAACACAGCAATAGCGATTACCAGCACAATATTGAAAAGAATACTTCCTTTTTTCTTTCTCTTTTTTCTTCCTCTGTGATACTTCTTCCTACTCATTACTTTTGCTCCATAATCTCTACAATAGTCTTCTCCGTCTGCACCATTCCCGGGGATGCGATCATTCCCATATGGCGCATCGTATCTTCTGGTGTCTTCCCATTGATGCCATGAATATCTTCAATACATACGCCCTGCAGTGCCATAGAGACAGCCCGAAATGCGGCATCTACTGCAACGACTCCCTTCATGGCACATCCATGATTACCACCATCGCAGATCATACCGGTAAGTCCACTCGCCATATTCTGAATCACTCGTGTTATTGCCGCTTTATCTCCTCCCTGCATATACGCAAGTCCACAGGCCATACCTGTTCCCGCTGCAATTCCACAGCCACAGAACGCAGACAACTTTCCTGAATACTCCTTGATATACATGGTAATCAGATAACTAAGAGCCGTCGCCCTAAGCAGAACATCTTCAGTCAGACCGCAGACCTCCTTATAGGCATAGAGCGGCATCGTTGCAATGATTCCATGGGCACCGCTTCCGGTAATACTCATGGCTGGCCGGCTAAGTCCGAGCACGCGGGCTTCAATAGCTCCATTACACAGAAGCTGCGCCGTCTTAAGTACATCCGTTGATATCTTTTGATTGCCATTTTCCTGCAGAAGCTGTCGTGTAATCGTAGTTCGTTCTGACTGCATCCCTTCTTCCAGGAGTTCCAGATTCATTGCAAATGCCTCTTGGATAAAAGCGATCTCTTCCTGTGGCACCTGACGAATGTATTCCAGAATCTCTTCTAATGAATACTGATGAATCATTGGCACCTTTTCTTTCACTGTATCATTCTCGTCTTGTGTATCTTCTGCCAGACAGATAACCTCACCATTCTTCTCGATCCGCACAATATGTGTGTGGCTGTCCTGGATGTATACTGTACAGCAATCCTTCGCCGTCTCTACCGTAGCATCAATGGTAATCTCTGAACCGATGTGATCTAACAATACCGTGACCTTGCCATCCGCCACCATCTGTGCAGCTGCCTCGTCATCCTCCGGTGTAATATCCGCCAGCGATTCCAGTCCTTTCTTCGCATCGGCCGCCACAGCTCCTAACGCAGCTGCATATAGATTGCCATATCTATTGGAATTAGGAATTCCGCAAGTATATGCGTTCTTATACATTCCAGAATTCAATGCCACATGAACACGCTTCACTTCTCCCTGTACATAAGACTTCGCCGATGCGACTGCAAAAGCAATCGCCCCCGGTTCCGTAACACCAAGTGCAGGTTTCATATCTTCTTTAATCAACCGGGTTAATTCATTCATAGATACACCCCCTATTTTCCATTCATTTCCCCAACAGTATAACACAACCTCACTCAAATAGGACTTACAAGTCTAAAAACTTTATATATTTTTAATCGGCAGTTTATTGACTTTACTATCGTACCGCGTATGATAAATATATATTTAGGAGGTTGATTGATTTGAAAGAAAAACTGATGCGCTTTATGTATGGACGCAATGGCGTAGATTCACTCGGAAAATTTGTACTGGTCATAAGTATTATTGTGATGCTTCTGGCAGGATGGACCGATAGTCTCATCCTGTCTTATTTATCGTGGATAGGTATCATATATCTGTATTTCCGTATGTTTTCCAGAAATATCTATAAACGTTCTTCTGAGAACCAATGGTATCTGAACAAGACTTATAAGATTCGTACCTTTTTCTACCGTCAGAAGAATCTGTTATTACAACGCAAGACGTACCATATCTATAAATGCCCTACCTGCCGACAGAAAATTCGCGTTCCAAGAGGCAAAGGCCGAATTGAGATTCGCTGTCCAAAATGTAACACTAGATTTATCAAAAAGAGTTAACGAGGATTTCTTATGTTCGGATATATTGCAATTAATAAAGCAGAGATGAAATTTAAAGACTATGATATCTACCATTCTTACTATTGCGGGCTATGCAAATGTCTAAAAGAATGCTATGGTATAAAAGGTCAGGTGACTTTATCTTACGACATGACATTTCTTATTATTCTGCTTACCGGGCTCTATGAGCCCAAGACCAAAGAAGAGGTCGTCAACTGCATTGCTCACCCATTGGAAAAGCATCTCGCAAGGACCAATGAATTTACCGAGTATGCTGCTGCCGTCAATCTGATTCTTTCCTACTACAAATGTAAGGATGACTGGGAAGACGAACGCAAGAAAAAAGGATTTATCGGTGCCCATCTGTTAGCATCCGACATACAGGCCATCCAAAAGAAATATCCGGAAAAAACGGCAAAAATCGCTTCTAATCTGAGACGCTTGTCACTTTTGGAAGCGGAGAACGAGCAGAATATTGATCATATGGCAGGACTTTTTGGAGATATTATGGCAGAACTTTTTGCTGTCAGGCAGGATGAATGGGAAGGTTCTCTTCGCAAGATTGGTTTCTTCCTCGGCAAGTTCATCTATCTGATGGATGCTTATGAAGATGTAGAAAAGGATATCAAATCCGGCTGCTATAATCCGTTCATCTCTTCCTATCAGTCTGATTGTAACTTTGCCGAAGATTGTAAGAAACTATTAACTCTTATGATGGCAGAATGCTCCAGAGAATTTGAAAAATTACCTATTCTTCTGTATGTTGACATTCTACGCAATATTCTCTATTCCGGCGTTTGGTGCCGTTATACAGAAGTAACAGAAAAGCGTAAGAATACACAAGATAACCGACAGCCTGACACTAAGAATTCGAACACAGGAGATTAAGAAATATGACCGATCCTTATGCAGTCTTAGGCGTATCAAGGGACGCCTCTGACGAAGAAATAAAAAAGGCTTACCGAAGCCTAAGCAGAAAATATCATCCCGACGCCAATATCAACAACCCGAATAAAGACCAGGCAGAAGCCAAATTCAAAGAGGTTCAGCAAGCCTATCAGCAGATCATGCATGAACGGGAGTATGGAACTTCTGATACATTCAACACGGGCAGGTCGGGATCTGCCGGAGGATATAACGGCGGATATAGCGGTGGCTTTGGTGGCTTCGGCGATTTTGGTGACTACGGTCCTTTCCGTGGATTCAGTGGACAATATCGTCAGACAGGCTCTCAGTCTTCTAACAGCGAAGAAGATCTTCATATGAAAGCTGCCGCGAATTTCATCAACAGTGGACATTATCAAGAGGCTCTGAATCTTCTGAATGGTATCTCATCACGTAACGCTCAATGGTATTATTACAGCGCGCTGGCCAATTCGGGAGTCGGTAACAATGTAATTGCTCTGCAACACGCCAAAGAAGCCCTGCGAATGGAACCCGATAATTTCCAATACCAGATGCTGGTCAACCGTTTCGAAAGCGGCGGCAGCTGGTATCAACAGCAACAAGATCCTTACCAGACCACATTTTACACCGGAAGCAGCTTCTGCATGAAGCTGTGCATTGCCAATCTGGTATGTAACCTTTGCTGCGGCGGTAGCGGGCTGTGTTGTGGCGGTGGCGGCGGAATACCACACGGCTATATGTAAGAAAGGAATGATATTTTGTTAGAGTATTTGGTATTATACGAAAGCGAGTCTGGAAACACGAAGAAGATTGCGGCCTCCATATTTTCCCGTCTTCCAGGCAACTCCAAAGACCTGATCGACATTAACACGAATAAGACGATTCCTGAGGCCAACATCTATTTTGTAGGTTTCTGTGTACACCGGGGTACCTGCAGCATGGCAATCAGCGACTTTCTCAACGACTTAAGTGGCAAGCAGATTGCTCTCTTTGCCACCTGCGGTATGGGAGATTCTCCCGAATACTACAAAGCCATCGAGCACAGTGTCAATGCCTGGATTGAATCAGACAATGATTATCTGGGCGCATTTATCTGTCAGGGCAAGATGCCTCAGAAGGTACGCCAGAAATATGAAGCTATGCGGACTGCTGACAATTCTAAACAAATCGACCTGTATATCCGTAACTTTGACGAAGCGCTGACACACCCAGACAGTCTTGACCTGGAACACGCAAAAGTATTTGTTGACAAAACGCTGAAAAAAATAAAGGCAGAGGAATATTAAAACTCCTCTGCCTTATCTTTACCTGCAAGCTTTCCTATATTGGAAGTTCAAGATGGATGTCTTTCCCTTCTTTGATAGAAATAATTACTTTTCCGCTCTTAATCGTAGTCACAGCTCCCTGTACATTCATTTCGACAGCTGGAACTTCCTCTGCTTCCTCTGCTGCTTCTTCCTCCGGCTCTTCTTCTGTTACTTCTTTAATCCCATCTACATTATCTGCAGTCAATGGACATAAAGAATCACTCGTCTTAGTCAGTTTTGCCCCCAATACCTGTTCAATTGTCAGGCATCCATCAAGGTTCAGTAAGCCTGAATCAACTAATTCATCAAAGATTGCCGGATCTTCCAGGTTCGCCGGCTCAATTGTAATACCTGCCTCTGCTCTACAGCATAATACTGCAGGATCCTTAGCATGCGCTTTCGCGGTTTCCGCTGTAATAGACATTCTAATTACCTCCTTTTATACACTACTTTTAGTATAGCCAGTCCCTCTTTTTTATTCCAATTGCTTTTTATCATATTCAAAAAGCATTTATTGATATTCTCTATGATATATACCCATTGACATTCCTTTTCATTTAACGATATAATAAAAAAGAGAAGTGACTGCATAAGAACTCGTATTCTTTCACCAGAGAATAGCGAGTTCTTTTTTCGTCATACATTACCACACAAAAAATGTTTATAATAAGCAACAAGGAGTGATAACTATGAATTATGACGTAATCATTATCGGCGCAGGCCCTGGAGGAATTTTTTCTGCCTATGAGCTTGCCCAAAGAGCCGGAGATCTTAAGATTGCCGTCTTCGAGGCCGGCTTTCCTCTTCAGGAACGGCATTGCCCAATTGACGGTGACAAGGTAAAATCTTGCATCAAATGCAAGACTTGTGCCATTATGAATGGTTTCGGCGGAGCCGGCGCATTTTCCGATGGAAAATACAATATTACGAACGATTTCGGCGGAACGCTCTATCAGTATCTTGGCAAGGAGAAGGCTCTTGACTTGATGGAGTATGTAGACAAGATTAATCTTTCCCATGGTGGAGAAGGTACGAAGATGTATTCTACTGCCGGAACTAATTTTAAGAAGATCTGTATTCAGAACAAACTAAAACTTCTGGATGCTTCCGTACGTCACCTTGGGACAGATATCAACTATATTGTTCTTGAGAATCTATACAATGAATTAAAAGACAAGGTGGATTTTTATTTCCACACACCGGTCGAACATGTAGAATGCCTTGACAATGGTTACCGCATTTCCTACAAAGATGGAACAGCCACCTGCAAGAACTGCATTATCTCGGTAGGAAGAAGTGGAAGCAAATGGATGGAAAATATCTGCAATGAACTGGACATTCCTACCCACTCTAACCGTGTGGATATTGGAGTCCGTGTGGAACTTCCGGCCGTCATCTTCTCACATCTGACGGATGAACTCTATGAGAGCAAGATCGTCTACCGTACAGAAAAATTCGAAGACAATGTCCGTACCTTCTGTATGAATCCTTATGGTATCGTTGTAAATGAAAATACCAACGGTATCGTAACCGTCAACGGTCACAGTTACGAAGATCCGGAACACCAGACCGACAACACCAACTTTGCACTACTGGTTGCAAAGCATTTTTCCGAGCCATTCAAAGACAGCAATGGATATGGAGAAAGTATCGCCCGACTCTCAAACATGCTGGGCGGCGGTGTGATCGTCCAACGTTTTGGGGATCTGGTCAGAGGCCGCAGAAGTACCGTCACACGAATTCGTGAAGGACTGGTAACTCCTACTCTTGCTGCAACTCCGGGAGACTTAAGTCTCGTGCTGCCCAAACGTATTCTGGATGGTATCATCGAGATGATCTATGCGCTGGATAAGATTGCACCCGGTACTGCCAACGATGACACTCTGCTCTACGGCGTAGAAGTGAAGTTCTATAATATGGAAGTAGAGATCGATGAAAACCTGGAAAGCAAGTATAAAGGCTTATATATCATAGGTGATGGAAGCGGTGTAACACATTCCCTCTCCCACGCGTCTGCCAGCGGCGTCTATGTGGCACGGCACATTGCAGAAAACTTAATCGCGGAATAGAAAAACCGCAATTCTTTATCACTAAAGAATTGCGGTTCTATTTTTTAAGAGGCGCCAACCAGATTTGAACTGGTGATAGAGGTGTTGCAGACCTTTGCCTTACCACTTGGCTATGGCGCCTTGTTTTCGGTACTTATATAGTATATCAAATGCCAAGAAGTAAGTCAATTATTTATTTCAAAACATTTTTAAAATCCAAGTTCATCATTAACCAGGATAACCTTAATCCTCTTTGGAACCTTAGAATATCTGGTAATCAAGATCTGACAGCATATCGTATCTGGAGATTTACAGTCAAAACATGCCCCTGTCTTAGCGCACGGTGTATCCAGCTGAAATCTCTGTGCATTAATAGGTGCAGCTTCATTTCTTGCTCTGGAAAGCGCATTGTCTACATCCTTTACCACCTTATTCATTCCCACGATCATAATAACATTTCTTGGACCGTTGGCGATTGCAGATACCCTGTTGGCCATACCGTCTACATTTACCAACACACCATCTTCTGTAATCGCATTACTGCTCGCAAGAAAGAAATCACAATCGTATGTAATCAGCTCAATCTTTCTCTTCTCCTCCGGTGACTTCGCCGCATCTCTGTTATACGCCTGGTAATTACCTTCACAGATTGCCTGCTTCAGCCCAATCTCCCCAATAGACATAGAGCCGCCCCATGCAACACTGCTGCCCTCCGGGATCCATTCCAAAGCTTTCGCCAATGCCTCTTCTGCATTTTCGGCATAATACCCTTCCATATTCCTAGACTCTAAACCCTTGATAATCTTTTCTCCCAACATCTTATTCCGCTTTATACGATTGATATCCATAGCCTCAGCCTCCTATATATTACATAAACTTATTGTCTATTATAACACGCCAATCTTTGTTAGGGACAGGGTAAATTGAAAAAGGGACACGGTCATTTTAATCTGGGACGGAGGAAAATGAAAAAACCCCCGTCCCCAATTAGATCTGTGTCCTCATGGTGTACCCGGCATCACGGACTTGGTTCATCTCTTCTGCATAGAGGAAGCATCTTACCTTATGTCCTTGATATTCGTATATTTCTGGTTTCTCGGCGAAGCATCTTTTCTTTGCATATTTGCACGTTCCCACGTACGGACATCCAGCCCTTCCGCCTTGCTCTGTTACTTCTTCTATTACAAATGGTCTTTTCTTTTCACTTCCATTAAGCCTCACTCTGTCTGCGGCCATAAACAGAGCCTTTGTATATGGATGCCATGGTTCTTCCATCAATTCGCCGGATGGACCTTCTTCTACCAGCCATCCATCATAGATAACGCCCAGCGCATCGCTGATGTGACCGACGATCGACAGATCATGGCCAATAAACAGCATCGAGAGTCGTTCTTTTTCTTTCATCTTACATAGTAGATGGACCAATTGTTCCTGTGTCTGTATATCGAGACCGGAAAATGGTTCGTCACAGATTAAAAATTCCGGATTCATCAAAAGTGCTCTTGCAATCATGACTCTCTGAAGCTGCCCTCCCGACAATTGTTGTGGATAATCCTGTTTTCTTTGTTCTTCCAATCCCACTTCATCCAGTATACGCCTGAGTTGTTCTGCAATTTCTTTTTCATCAGAAATTCCTGACGCCATCAATGCTTCTTGCAGATTCTCATAGACGGTCATTGTCGGATTCAGGGCCTGGTACGGATTCTGGAAGATCATCTGAATCTTTTTCCGATAATCTATACGCTGTTTTCTTGACTTCCAGTTCATTTCCCTACCTTTCCAATACATCTCTCCTTGTTCAGGTCTGTATAATCCCGCCAGGACACGCGCAAATGTACTTTTCCCGCAACCACTCTCTCCTACCAGGCCATAGCTCTGATTTTTTCGTATTGCTATCGTTATCGAATGCAGTACTTTCTTTTGTCGAAATTCTTTACATACATTCTTTGCATGTAACAGAATATCCTTCTTATCTGCTTCGGATGCGGCCTGTGGAATCTGTTCAAGATTCTTTCTTGTCTGAATCAGCATTTTTGTATATGTTTCACTGCTGTGATAGAGTATATCGCTTACCCTTCCTTGTTCGACGATGCTTCCTTCGCGCATGACCAACAAGCGATTACACAGAGCACCGACCACTCCCAGATCATGGCTGATCATAATCACGGCAATCCCCAGATCTTTTGACAGTCTTCTCAGCAAATTCAATATCTGCGCCTGCACCGTCACATCTAACGCAGTCGTCGGCTCATCAGCAATCAATACTTTCGGATTCCCAGCCAGAGCGATTGCAATACAGATACGCTGTTGCATCCCTCCCGAACATTCAAACGGATACCGATTCATACATGCACTTACATCTCGGATTCCCACCATATCCAACAATTCTTCTGCTTTTTCTTTCGCCTCCTGTCGGGTACAATCCGTATGTAGTCTTAGACTTTCCATAATCTGCCTGCCAATCTTCATCAATGGATCCAGGCATGACATCGCATTTTGCATGATGACCGCGATCTCACCACCGCGTAGTTTTCTTCTTTTTACATCAGTCAGAGGCGGTGTGATATCTTCTCCACAATACCGAATCTGTCCGCTTGAAATAACGGCTCCTTTCTTGAGAAAACCGAGGATAGCCATTGCCATCGTTGATTTTCCCGATCCAGATTCTCCCACGATTCCCAGGATTTCCTGGCTTTCAAGCTCAAAAGAACAATCTTTTACCACTTCTTGCTGTCTTCGCGTATATGTTATGGTCAGATGATCGACCACAAGCAATTTTCCCATGCGGTATCCTCCTATATCTCTTCCTGTATCCTTTGAGCACCATTCACTCCCTGTTGCTCCAGTGCATAACCAATGCTTTGCAGACATACAATCAATGCCGCAAGTACCAGAACCGGGAATAATATCTGAGTCGGATATTGAGTAATCAACGACCTTGCATCCTGAATCAGTGTTCCGAGACTTGCTCTGGGCGCTGCAATTCCAATCCCAAGAAAGCTTAAAAATGCCTCTGTAAATATCGCTTTGGGAATCAGCAATATCGTCTGCACAATCAAAAGCCCTCTCTCATTTGGCAAAATATATTTAAAAATGATTCTCCACATCGGAACTCCCATCATCTCCGCTGCCAGACAGTAATCCATCTGCCGAAGCCGTCTTGTCTCTACTCTTACCATTTTCGCAAGATCAACCCACCCTGCCACACAGATTCCCAGTATCACACTTCCAATACTTGCATCCAATACCAGAAGTATCAGAATCACATAGAGCATAGACGGAATTGCACTGATGATATTCATCAGTTCCAGCAAAATGCTGTCAACAACCAAGTTGGCAAGTCCAGACACTGCACCAACCACAACACCTATGACAAAGCAGACACATGCACTGACGAATCCAACCGTAAGACTAATCCGCAACCCATAGCATACACGGGTAAAAAGGTCTCTTCCGAACTTATCCGTCCCGAATAAATGTGCCGCCGACACACCAAGATTTTGACTCACCACGTCCTGTGCATCATACGAATACGGGGAAAGGCTAGGAACAACTATCGCTGCTGCCACGAATACACCTAAGATTCCCAGATATATGATAAATTTTCTATTTGCCATTACTTGTTTCATCTGTTCTGCTCCGTTCCAAACCGAATTCTAGGGTCGAGATACATCTGTACTACATCCAGCACAAGTTGCGCAAGAATCACAATCGCCCCTGCAAAAACCGTAAGTCCCATAATCACCGTATAATCACGGTTATTGATAGACATAACGAATTCTCTTCCAAGACCGGGAATAGTGAAGATACTCTCTACCACAAAACAGCCCGTCACAAGATACACCAGCAATTGTCCAAGATAAGTCAACAACTGTGTAAGAGCCGGCCGCCACATATGCCTCATCAGGATTGCTGATTCTTTCAGTCCTTTTGCCTTCAAAAACATAACATATTCCTGTGTATATTCTTTTTGCACTGCGCTGTAGAACATCCGCGAAATCACACATGTTGGATACACGGCAAGTGCGGCCACCGGCAATACATAATTCATTGGCGTCGTGATTCCGGCAATTGGAAACCATTTCAAATATACACCAAAGATGAGCATGAATAATAAGGCATATACAAAGTTTGGCACACCAATCCCTACACTCTCGATAAACAAAATCACTTTTTTTACAAGCTTTCTTTTGGTCATCAGGTGCCAGATTCCTAAGAGAGTTCCAAGAATCAGACTCGACAGAAAAGCCAGTATTCCTAGCTTCGCCGTCACAGGAAGACTTCTTGCAATCACAGAATTTACCGTTACTCCTGGTTTCTTGATGGACATGCCAAGGTCTCCTCGCAACAGGTTCTTCATATAGAAAGCAAACTGCACCTGCAGAGGCTCTCCGAGCCCATATTCCTCTTCTATCGTCTGAAGAACTTGCTCCGATACATTTCCCGTATCAAAAGGATTTCCCGGCATCTTATGCGCCATCACAAAAGTAAGAAATGTAAGAAACAATAATGCCGCCGCTCCTGTCACCAGCCGTTTTGCCACATACTTAGCCACGTTCTCTAAACCTCGCTTTCAGTTCTGCCGCCAAAGCTCTTGCGATATTCTCAGCTTCCTCCACTGGCCCTCGCTTCTTCCCTGTGATATAATCTTTCGCTTCTTCGTCATAGTACAGACCGTTCAGAATAACTTCTTCTCCTTCTATCTGTGCATAAGCCGCTGTTGGAGCGCTGCAGCCTCCACCCAGCATACGCACAAATGCTCTTTCTGAAAGAGCAGCCACTTTCGCTTTTTCATCCATCACGCAATCCAGATAACTATAATCTTCACCAGCTCTTCCCTGTACCGCCAGAATTCCCTGCCCTGCTGCCGGTATTAACTCATCCGTTGCAAGTATTCTTCCCACCACAGATTCCATTCCAAGGCGTTTTAGCCCAGCCATTGCAAGTATGGTTGCATCACACAGTCCTTCTTCCAACTTACGCACGCGGGTCTGTACATTTCCCCGCATTCCGGTAAATGCACATTTTGGGTACAGGCGTTCCAGCTGAATCCGTCTTCGGTGGCTGGAAGTTCCGATTACCGTAATGTCTTCTGGCTTCACACCTTTGCGAAAAAGAATCGCATCCCGCGGATCCTCTCGCCTGGAAAAAGCAAGAATCGGGAGTTGTTCCGGGATTTCAACAGGCATGTCTTTTAAACTGTGCACGGATAGATCTGTCCGTTTTTCCAGAAGCGCAAGATCCAGTTCTTTTACAAACAAGCCTTTCCCACCAATCTGATCCAGACTGCGATCCAGAATCTTATCTCCTGTCGTCTTCATTGTAATAATCTGTACTTGAATCTCAGGATGTGCATGTTCGATCAATTGCGCAACATATTCTGCCTGCCACACTGCAAGTCTGCTTTCCCTGCTTCCAATCCTTACGATTCTCTTCATGATTCCATCGCCTCTCTTACATGTTCTGCAAATATTCTCTGTATCCCTTTCATCTCTCCCAGTCCTTTCTCTACTACTCGAGACGGGAATCCCATACTCTGGAATCTGGCCATCCAGGAACGCTCATCACCAGACAGATCATGATGAACATGTTCGCCACTGACAATCATAAATGGTATGATGCGAAGCGGCCTTGGCTCCAACATTCCAAGCTTCTGCATCACGTCAGATACACTCGGATACCCTTCAACGGTTCCGACCAGCACATTGGAATAACCCATAGAATGAAAAGCGTATTCCAGCATAGTATAAGCAGCCTGTGCATGTCCTTGTGTCCCATGACCGGCAAGCACGATTACTTCTTCTTTATTCATCTGCCAATCTTCTATCACAGAATGAACACACGCCTTATAATCCTCTACCTGATTTAAGAGTGGTTCTCCTAATTTTAAGGTCTGAAAAAAATCCCGGTAACCTTCCAATGCACTTTTTAGTCTCTCATATTCCAAGCCATGGACCACATACGTCGGCTGTACAACAATATGTTCCATTCCATCTTCTCGCATCTGCGTAATTGCCTCTTCCAGCGTCGGAATTGCAATTTTGTTCTCTTCCCATAGTTTTCGGATAATCCTCTGACTGGTAAATGCTCTGTACAATCTATAATTTTTAAACTCTCCTCTTAGATAATTCTCTATTCCTCCAATTGTCCGCTCCAGATTCTCTTTATAACTCGTTCCAAAGCTGACGACCAAAATTGCTTTCTTCATACCGCATTCTTTCCTCCCATCCTTTATTGAACCGATGCACCTCTAAGATCCAGTGTCCCCGTTGCCGGAATCTGTGTGATTCCCGTAATATTCGGCCGGATCAGATTCACATGATGCATAGAATAGAGCGGAATAATATAGAACTGTTCCCCAATCGCATACTGTTCTGCTTCATGCATAAGTTCGCTTCTCTTTGCCGGATCTGTCTCTGTGTCAGATGCTTCTACCAACGCGTCATATACCTCATCCCTGATTCCACTACAATTATAAGTGCTGTTTGAAAACAACATAGATAAATACGTATTCGGATCAGCGAAATCAGCCGTCCAATTCATACGGCATAATTCGAAGTTTCCTGCTCTTCGTTCCGAATAATTTACCTGAAGTTCCTGTCCATTCAATTCTATTGTAATTCCCAGATTTTCTTTCAGCTGCTGCTGCAGTACCTGTGCGGTATCCATATCCATTTCCAAAGTCGGATAATTATAAGTAAGAACAGGAAACCCTTCTCCATTCGGATAACCCGCTTCTGCAAGCAGCTCCTTTGCCCTCTTTAGATTTTCTTCAAAAGGAGCCTGCGCACCATCTACAAAATATTCTCCCGTTGATTTATCTACCATATATTTTGCGACAAAATTTACCGTGGGCTCTGTATCCTTTCCCACCGCCTGGCAAAGTTCTTGTCGGTCAATTCCAAGGTTCAATGCCTCTCGCACACGAACATCCTGGAGCACTTCTACCTTCTCTATATTCATATATATATATCGTGTGGCAATTGCATCCGTCACCACAAGATCATCTTGTCCCTCATATTCATCCATCACTGTCCCCAGTAATGACAAAGCCACATCCACCTCTCCAGTCGCGTAAGCTGCTGCCATCGACTGCTTATTATCGAAGAACTTATAGGTAATCTTATCCAATGCTATATTGTCTGCATCCCAGTAATATGGATTCTTCTCCAACACAAAATACTGCTGTGGCACATATTCTGTCAGATAAAATGGTCCATTGGATACACTCGTTGCCGGGTCGGTATCCCACCCACTTCCAACTGCATCCGCATAAACCACACACGATGGAGTATATACCGGAAGGCGTAGTAAATCCAGGAAATACACGCACGGCGTAGACAGATGGAAGATCAACGTCGTATCATCTGGTGTCTCTACTCCGAGTGTACTCATATCTGCTTCCCTATTATAGATTGCTTCGGCATTCTCAATCGGGAACAGATAGTTTGAATATCCATTTCCACTGGCAGGATCCAGAGAACGTTCAATGGTATTGCGAAAGTCCGCCGAAGTGACCGGTGTTCCATCCGACCATTTTGCATCTTCTCTCAAGTGAAAAATCCACTCTGTCTTATCGTCATTCACCTCATAGGATTCTGCAGCACGATATTCAATCTCTCCATTCTCATCATACGTCAAAAGTTCGTCCAACGCAGATACGGAATATGCCAGATAAGTATCTGCAATCATCCCCGCCGGATCCAGGCCACCGCTTTCACTGTTTGTACCGACGACGATCTCCTGTCCGCTCTTGCCAGAGGCATTCTCCGCTCTTTGATCTTTGCATCCTGCTGCCATCACCAGAATCATGGTGGCAGACAGCAGAACTCCCAATATTCTCTTCATCAACTATACCTCCTGCTTCGCGTGAAGTTCTTTCAACTTTTCTACCATACTTGCAATGGTTGCTCTGTCCGATATCTCAATCTTCATATGGTATTTTCGTGCTTCTGCCGCAGTCTGTTCTCCAATACACAGAGCAGGAACTTTGCAAAAATCCATTCCACCCATCGTCTGAACGAACCCCCGGACGGTTGATGCACTCGTAAATGTAACCCAGTCGATCAGTCCCTGGTTAATCTTATCCTTTACCATATCGGCCCAAGGGCTGTCCTGTCTGCATATCGTTTCATAAATCGCAATATCTTCATATGCAAGATCTGCTCTTTTCAATTCTTCTTTTAATTCCTCAGAACCTTGCCTTGCGTGAAGCAGATAGACTTTCGCATCCTTTCTTGCAGTTCTTACAAGTGCTTTGCCAAGTTCCCTTCCATTATATACTTCTGGCACCACATCCGTCATCCATCCGTATTTTTCCAATTCTTTTGCTGTTGCTTCCCCAACCGCAGCAAATCTTACATCCGCTCCTTTTCGCAGCACGCCTCGAATATCTTTCCCAAGACTTGGTAACGTAACACTGAAAAAAGTTTCTACTCCTACTGGACTTGTAAATGTAAGCCACAATTCTCTTCCAGCCGGTTCGTCATACAACTCATCCAACCGAATCTGTTCCGGTGCAATAGCGGTCGTATCGATCATGGGCAGTTCCAACACCTCTGCACCCGCTTCTCTTAATTGTGCAGTCAGCTTACTTGCTTTTTTCCTGGATCTGGTCACAATAATCTGCATCTGTGCAAGTTCACGCTTCTCGTACCATGCGAACAGCTCCGATAATGTACATACTCTCCCTACGACAATGACTGCCGGAGCTTGAATTTTGGCATCTTTGGAGTCTCTCTCCAGGCAGTCAACCGTTGAGATTACCTTGCGCTGTCGGTATTGCGTCCCTCTTTCCAGGACTGCCGCCGGCATCTTTGGATCCATTCCTGCTTTTACCAGATTCTCCATAATCATTCCCATCGTGCCAACGCTCATAAGAAATACCAATGTCGCATCCATACGCACCAGCGCACCATAATCTATACGATCCTTTCCATCTCTTCTCGGATGCCCCGTAATCACATGAAAAGAAGAAGTATAATCGCGGTGCGTCACCGGAATTCCTGCATAGGCAGGCACTGCCACCGCCGAAGTCACTCCCGGAACCACTTCAAACGGTATTCCATATTGCACCAATAACTCTAACTCTTCTCCGCCCCGTCCGAACACAAACGGATCTCCGCCTTTTAAGCGGACCACCTTTTTTCCCTTTAACGCTTCCTCCAGAAGGATCTGATTCGTCTTTTCCTGTGATACCGAGTGCTTGCCTGAACGCTTCCCTACGGACACCTTTTCTGCATCCTCTGGAAGCATACACAGTATCTCCTCTCCAATCAGCGCATCATATGCAATAAAATCTGCCTGTTCTATGACCGTTATGGCTTTCTGAGTCAATAATCCAATCTCTCCAGGACCTGCTCCGACCAGCCATACTTTTCCCTTACTCATCTCCATGTGATTCCTCATTTCATCTGATAATTCTTACCGATATCCAATTCTGGATCTCATAATATAGAATGATACCATAATTTTCATTCTGTTTTCATTAGAAGTAATATCATATCCCAATACTTCTTTAATCTTGTTGATCTTATAAGCCATGGTATTCTTATGGCAATATAACGCCTTTGATGTCTCGACAATATTACACTCGTTCTTAAAATATGCTTCCAGAATCTCTACATAATCCGTGCCATTCTCTTCATCATAGTCCATTAATTTCCCTAATGTTTCTTTTACAAACTCAGGATAGATCTCTTCCTCTTTTATATCAGAAAGAATCTTATATATTCCAAGCTCTTTGTAACATAATATATTCTTGTCAATCGGAGCCTTTGTCAATTCATATGCTGTTCTCGCTCGTTCATAAGACTTATGGATCTCTTTGATGCTATTTACCGTTGTTCCGATGCCAACATATACATTATCATCTTTCTCGCATATTTTTTGAAAAATATCCAATAATTTCCTTTCAGAATACCCCGTCGCAAGAATAATAAGACGATTATTCTCTTCATATATAATTCTTCTCTCCAAGGTATAATGTAATTCCTTCTTAATCTGATTCAAACGTTCATTGCCACGTTCTGTATTGTACACATTACAGCTTAACACAATAACATTATAGGTCAAATTGCGATAGAATCCATTTCCCTCAAAATAATTTACATACAGTTCTTCATTGTCCGGGAAAAAGATTGCATTTCGCAATGCAGTGCTTAAATTCGTGTCTCTCTGCTCGTTCTTCAATAAAATTACGGAAAAAATACGCATGATATCTATATATGGAGTCTCCCATGTTGCCGAAAACAACGGGAATTCCAGTTCATTGCAATAATCAACAATCTTTTGTGATATCTTTTTCCCCTCACGAATCGCAATCATCAATCCGCCGGCGCACTCTTTATTCAGTGCTTCTATATACCTCTTCAGCCATTCCTCCGAAACATAATTCAACCCTGAATTAAAGACCAATTCATCGCCGTGCAGCATAGGTACAAAATCCATATCTTCCACCATATGTATCCAGCCAATCATTTTATGAAAGCAACTCTTCGTAAGCAATGCAACGCCATATTCCGGATCGATCTCTGCATATAAGTTCTCTAATTCAACAGCCATTTTCCCCCTCCTCTACACTTCGCATGGATATTATACCATTGCATTTGTGCTTAAGCCACAATTTTTTGTCATAATTATGTATTTATAGACTATACAAAAAAATATTTTCTTGTGATATATTGTTTTTGGAACACAAATGAAAACCCCGATTTTTGTTGTTTCGACTTTATCTCTAGATTTTTAAAAGGAAAGCCCCTTGAAGCAGATATGCTTCAAGGGGTTTTTGTCTGTATCAGTCATCGCCGAAAACTCCAAAAAATAATTCTGTCACACCCTCATTATCCATGATATGATGAAAGAAAATGTTTATACAGAAAGGATGCCTTCCATGGAGAAATCACCACCTTTATATTTTCCACTTTTTGTAGACCTGTCCGAGAAAAGAATCCTCGTGATAGGGGGCGGCAAGATTGCCCAGAGAAGAATCGAGACACTTCTTGATTTTGCTGCCGACATCTGCGTCGTAGCACCAGAAATCACAGACAAACTGCGAATATTGAGTGAGAGCCGGCGCATCCAATGGATCCAGGATGTATATCACACCAATCTGACAGAAGGCGCAGACATTGTACTCGCCGCAACAAACAGCAGCTCTTGTAACGATCAGATCGCGGCAGACTGTAAAGCACGAAAAATACCGGTAAATACCGCACATAAAAAAGAGTCTTGTGACTTCTACTTCCCCGGAATCGTACGGCAAGGCAATATTGTTACCGGGATCAGCACCAGCGGATTAAATCATCACGAAGCCAAAGAAGCTCGCGAACGAATCAGCCAGGCATTAGGGACACGGCAAATTTAATTTGGGACGGAGGAAAATGAAAAAACCCCCGTCCCAAATTACAAATTAAGCACAAAAAAACAATCCTTTTTCAAGGATTGCTATTTTGAAAGGCGCCAACCAGATTTGAACTGGTGATAGAGGTGTTGCAGACCTTTGCCTTACCACTTGGCTATGGCGCCATACACTATAATATGAATGAGCTTTCGCTCGAATGACTCCGACGGGAATCGAACCCGTGTTACCGCCGTGAAAGGGCGATGTCTTAACCGCTTGACCACGGAGCCATATTACGCTTTCCTCAAGCGCGACCGATGTTTATATTAACATAGTTATTCATATTTTTCAAGTATTTTTTCTTTTTTTTCTAATTTTCTTTTTCCTATACATTTTTCTCCACGGAGAACCTTTTTTTCATCATGTTTTGAGCCCTTCCATCCGTTGACAAACCCGTCTAAATCCGATATGTTGAATAGGTATCTAAGATTATTATTACTTTTTATATAAGGAGCAAACATTTATGAAATCATTAGTTCTGGCTGAGAAGCCGTCTGTCGCCCGTGACATTGCCCGCGTTTTGAACTGCAAGAAAAGTATTGCCGGCGCAATTGAAGGTGAGAAATACATCGTCACCTGGGCTTTAGGGCATCTTGTCACATTGGCAGATCCAGAAGAATACGATAAGAAATTCAAGGAATGGAATATTTCCTACCTTCCAATGCTTCCAGAAAAATGGGAACTGGTTGTGATCAAGCAGACATCCAAGCAATACCACAACGTCAAATCTCAACTTTTCCGAAAGGATGTGTCTGAGATTATCATCGCTACTGACGCCGGGCGCGAAGGGGAATTGGTTGCACGTTGGATTCTTGATAAAGCAGGATGTCACAAACCAATCAAACGGCTCTGGATTTCTTCTGTGACTGATAAGGCTATCCGCGAGGGATTTGCCCATTTGAAAGATGGTCGTCAATATAATGCATTGTATTATGCTGCCAAAAGCCGTGCTGAAGCAGACTGGCTGGTTGGAATTAACGCTACTCGCGCCCTTACGTGCAAACATAATGCACAGTTGTCTTGCGGACGTGTTCAGACTCCAACTCTCGCGATCATTGCCCGCCGTGAAGCTGAGATTCGTTCTTTCAAACCCGAAGACTACTATGGGATAAAATGTACTACCAACTCCAGCCAGTACATCTCCCCAGTCACATGGACCTGGCAGAACGCCAAGACCGGAAGTCTTCGTTCTTTCCAAAAGGATGTTATGACTGATATCACTGCCAGACTGAACGGGCAGATATTGGCCATCACCGATGTTCAAAAATCCGCTAAGAAAACATTTTCCCCAGGTCTCTATGACCTGACAGAATTACAGCGTGATGCTAACAAACACTTTGGTTTCTCTGCCAAAGAAACCTTGAATATTATGCAGCGTCTGTATGAACATCACAAAGTACTCACTTATCCTCGAACCGATTCCCGCTACATCGGAACCGATATTGTCCCGACCATTAAAGAGCGGCTGAAAGCGTGTAACACTGGACCTTATAAGAAATACATTCCTGAACTTCTGAGAGGTCCGATTAAAACCAGTAAATCTTTTGTAGACGACAAAAAGGTCAGTGATCATCACGCAATTATCCCGACGGAAGAATATGTGCAGCTTGATCACATGAGCAATGAAGAACGCAAAATCTATGATCTAGTCGTGCGCCGCTTTATCAGTGTTCTATCCCCGGCCTTTGAGTATGAGCAGACCACAATGAAAGCTTCTGCTGCCGGACAAAATTTTATTGCAAAAGGAAAGATTGTTCTGTCTCCAGGCTGGAAAGCCATCTATGAAGCGGATAATATTGATGACGCGGATGAGGAAAATGATGCCGCTACATATGTATCCGAACAACCGCTTCCTGCTCTGGAAAAAGGCATGAAGTTTCCAATTGTGACGGTTTCTCTTACAACCGGAAAGACAAAACCACCAGCAAGATTTACCGAAGCAACCCTGCTAAGCGCCATGGAAAATCCAGTAAAATACATGGATTCCCAAGATGCAAAAGCACGAAAAACATTAGGGGAGACCGGCGGTCTGGGAACCGTCGCCACAAGAGCTGATATTATCGAAAAACTATTTCACTCCTTCTATATCGAGAAAAAAGGAACGGAGATTCTGATTACCTCCAAAGGAAAACAACTTCTGGAACTTGTCCCAGAGGATCTAAAAAAGCCAGAGCTTACTGCCCAATGGGAAATGGAACTCTCACAGATCTCCAAAGGGAATCACAAAGCAGATATATTCCTTCGTGAAATTATCGATTATACACAAGAACTCATTCAAGAGATCAAAAACGCTGACGGAACCTTCCGGCACGACAACCTTACCAATACCAAATGCCCACGCTGCGGCAAACGAATGCTGGCAGTCAACGGCAAAAACGCTCGCCTTCTGGTATGCCAGGATCGAGAATGCGGTTATCGCGAAACCATTGCACGTCTAAGCAATGCCCGCTGCCCAAACTGCCACAAAAAGATGGAGCTAATAAAAAAAGGCGAAGAAGAAACCTTCGTATGCCAATGCGGATACAAAGAAAAACTCTCCGCATTCAAAGCCAGAAGAGAAAAAGAAGGGGCCGGTGTCTCCAAAAAAGATGTACAAAAATATCTAAAAAAACAAAAAGACGAACCCATCAACAACGCCTTTGCCGAGGCACTACGCAAAATTGGGGACGGAGGAAAATAAAAAAACCTCCGTCCCTAATTTACCCTGTCCCTTTTATATGCCACAATCAGATCTACCATTCGATTATAACTTTTCACTCCATCTTTTTGTCCGTTAGCCTTTAAATATGTATCGTTCACTTTATTAGATACTTCTGCGACTGTCCCGTCATACCTTGCCCAGAATTCGTGATTCGCCTGCAGATCTGTCTCTGCCTTCGCGCTTAACTCACCACGCACTTCTTCCCACGCATCGTAATCAACTTTATACAATACATTCATGCAATGAATCCACCCCAGCATATTTCCGCTATATTGGAATGTTGCTTCCTCAGACTCGCGGCAGGCAAGAAATGCGATAAAGTTGGCTTCTTGCTCTTGCATAAATCCTCGCAAGTGCGACAGTTCGTGGCAGATGGTAAATGGAATGTTATAATCGGTCATTGCCTGATTGTAATTGGCTTCTATGGTAAACGGAGAATATACCCCGCTCAGGTTCTGTATGGAAAGTATCCAAGAATTCAGCAATCCTTTTGGCTTTGGATAATATCCTTTTAACTCTGGATATGTCTCGCCTAATTTTTGCATAGCAGTCACTGCCTGTTCCTCTGTCGACACCTCCAGCTCCATGGTTCCTTCTTGATTCCGTTCCACCGCATTGCTATATTGATTTACTTCTTCTGTCAGCCATACACAGACTTCCTTCAACTCTTCAATCGAATATTCATCTGCCTGAATCCCAGAAGTTTCCGAAAACGAATCCCTGTGATAATTCACTCCGCAATTGACCACATATAAGAAAAACAAGACGCCTACCGCTAAGAAAACATTGCACAGCCATCCATATCCTTCTTCTTTTTTCAATTTCTTCCGAATTCTTCGAATCAGAAGCTGTGCACCAGACACCAGGAAAATAAGAATCATAAGATAAAGTAGTACTTCCGATATAGAAAAGGGGAAATATCCCATCGCACGGCCAACTGTCTCCACCCATACTGGATAGATATGCGTGCTGTACCACTGGGCAAAGTCTTGACACATTCTCGCAGCCAGACTCAAAATAATGCTAATACCAATCAGTATACTGCTTATGATCACCTTGGTTTTCGTACGTTTTTTTATTCTTACATTCTTATCATCTGAAAACTTTGACATTGTAAATTTACCCTTGTTTTATCATTTTTTCAATCTTTTCTATCAATATAGTATCACGCTGGTTTTTCCGTCTCAACCCTAAAAATGTACCAATCTGCCAGTATAATCTACTTCATAAATTCCCCAAAAACCCCTTTGACATCATCCAAAAAAACTGTTATGATACATGGTACAGCGTGTAGCAAAACTGCGTAAATCCGGTTGAATGCTACATGCTTTTTATTTTTATGTGAAGCGTGTGGCCCTGGGCATAAATCCAGCTCTTTGGCCACACTTTTTATTTTGCCAGAGAAGTCTCTTACAAAATAATTAACATATGAAGGAGGAAAATATCATGGACCAAAAATCAAATCGTTTTTTGGAAACAGAACCAATCGGGGTATTGATGCGCAAATATTCTGTACCCTGTATTATCTCGCTGCTGGTAGCAGCACTTTACAACATTGTTGACCAGATTTTTATCGCCAACGCAAGCTATCTGGGATCTTATGGTAATGCAGCAAATACAGTCGTATTCCCACTGACAGTCGTGTCTCTGGCTATCGCAGTCATGATCGGTGACGGCTGCTGTGCTTTCGTCAGCATCAGTCTGGGTGCCGGCAAAAAAGATGACGCCCACAAAAGTATCGGCAGCGCCGTTATCCTGTGCATCATCTGCAGTGCCATCCTGACTGCTGTATATCTTATCTTCCAGGAACAGATCCTGACTATGTTCGGTGGACGTGTCAATGAAGAAACCTTCCGTCAGGCTAAGGAATACTTCTTCTGGATTACGGTAGGTATTCCGTTCTATATGTTCGGTCAGGCCATGAATCCTATTATTCGTTCTGATGGAAGTCCCAAATTCGCTATGATTTCCACACTGGCAGGTGCATTTGCCAACATTATCCTGGACCCAATATTCATCTTTATCTTCAAATGGGGAATGATGGGCGCTGCAGTAGCAACCATCACAGGGCAGATTCTGACTGCTATCCTGGCCATATGGTATCTGTGCCACATGAAAGCAATTCAACTTGAGAAAAACAGTTTTCGTATCCACGGAAAATTGTGTAAAAAATATCTTCCACTGGGAATCTGCAGTTTCTTATCTCAGATTTCGCTGGTTGCTTCCATGGCTGCAGTAAACAATATGATTCAAAAATACGGGGCAATGGATGAGATCTTCTGCCAGGCTGAGTATGCACAGATTCCAATGGCAGTTGTAGGAATTGTTATGAAATTCTTCCAGATCGTTATCTCAATTGCAGTAGGAATGGCAGCCGGCTGTATTCCAATCGTCGGCTACAATATTGGTGCCAAACGGGATGACCGTGCCAAGAGTCTTTTCTCTCATCTGCTGATTGCCGAAGCCATCGTTGGTGCCGTCGCTACCGTTATTGTCATATGCTTCCCAAGACAATTAATCGGTATCTTCGGAGCATCCAACGAAAGCATCTACTATACCGATTTTGCAGTAAAAGCATTCCGAACCTACCTTTGTATGATGACCCTTGCCACTGTCAACAAAGCAACTTTCATCTACCTGCAGTCCATGGGAAAAGCTATGACTTCCACCATGCTGTCTCTGGTCCGTGAAGTTGTATTCGGTGTAGGTTTTGCATTAATACTTCCGCTTTCCTTTGGTCTGGACGGTGTCCTGTACTCCATGCCAGTATCCGATGTGCTTACATTTATCATTTCTTTGATCGTAATTATATACACATATAAAACACTTAACAAGAAAATCATCCAAGAAAAGGAGGCAGCAAAATGAAAAACAGAGTCATCACTATCAGCCGCCAATTCGGCAGTGGCGGAAGAACCGTTGGAAGAAAAGTAGCCGAACAATTAGGAATCCCTTGTTATGATCATGAACTCATTGAAAAAATCGCCGAAGAAAGTGGATTTGCAAAAGAATATATCGCAGAACGCGGCGAATATTCTTCCCACGGCGGCTGGTTTGCCAATGCTTTCTCTGACCGAGATTTTTACGGACATTCCACACAAGATGACTTGTGGGCAATTCAGCGAAAAGTCATTTTGAAACTGGCAGAAGAGGGACCTTGCGTCATCGTAGGACGTTGTGCAGATTATATTTTAAGAGACGAGGCCGACTGTCTGAACGTATTTATTCACGCAAGCATTGCCAAACGTGCCGAACGAATCGTTGAGCAATACGGCGAACGTGAAGTTTCTCCTGAAAAACGTCTGAAAGACAAGGATAAACGACGCGCTTCTTACTATCAGTTCTATACAGATCAGAAGTGGGGCGCTATGCAGAATTATCACATTGCATTGGATAGTGGCGTCCTCGGCATCGAGAAATGCGCAGAAATTCTTGCCGGACTGTTTTAGTATAGGTCTACCCTCCGCCATAGGAAGCTTCTACCAGTCGTTTCCTCTGGATATATGATACCCTGTAAAAGAAGCGAAGAGATATTCCCGCACAAATCTCTTCGCTTCTTTTCTTTCTGCCTCAGATTTTCATAGGATTAACATGAACCATGATATGCTTGATCTTCGGAAATTTTCGTTCTATATCATGGTGAACTTCTTCCGCTATATCATGCGCCTTTTGTAATGGCAGAGAACCATCCAGCGCAATCTCAATATCCACATATATTTTATTTCCAAATATACGTGTCTGGAGCAAGTCGATTCCTTCTACTGCTTCATTCTCCATCACGCAGTCAGATATCTGCTTTTCCGTCTCGTCATCACAAGAATGATCCACCATCTTATCCACTGCATCCCTGAAAATGTCGTATGCCGCTTTTATGATAAATACAAAGATAACCAGACTGGCAATAGAATCCATGATTGGGAATCCCAGCCTTGCTCCTGCGATACCGATCAATGCTCCAACAGAAGAAAATGCATCCGAACGGTGATGCCATGCATCTGCCATCAGTGCACTGGAATCGATTCTTCTGGCATTAATCTTCGTGTACCAGAACATGGCTTCCTTACTGACAATGGATACAATTGCCGCAATCAGCGCCAGCATTCCCGGAATCTGCAATTCATTATAGTTACCAGACAAAATGTTTTTCAATGCTTCCATCCCTATGCCAAGTCCGGTGATAAAGAGAACCATCGCTAAGACAATCGCCGCCACACATTCCAGCCGTTCATGGCCATAAGGATGGTTTTTATCGGATTCTTTCGACGCAAGCCGAATTCCAATAATCACAACAATCGTGCTGAACACATCCGAAGCCGAATGAACCGCATCACTGATCATCGCATTAGAATGAGCGATAATTCCTGCAAGAAGCTTTCCTAGCGCAAGCGCAATATTCCCTACGATTGACACCATCGAGACCCTGTTTGCGACCTTTTGGAATTCATCATTCGTTATTCTGTTTTCTTCCATATTAGTTACCTCCCAAACGTAAGATAGCTCTATGGCACTAAATATATTGTGGGGATTTTTATGATATGCTTCACGAAAAAAGAATAAAAAACACCCACGAATCAGTATTAGCAACTACTGTCCCGTGGATGTTACTTCCACTGTCACTTACGAAAACTGCCACCGGCAGCTTACGGAATCTGCCAGTGGCAACTTGCTTCAGATGCCCGGCAATTTCTGCGACCCGACTCCATGACATCCTGTCACGGTCTGCTCAGTTTGTACTGTAGATTTATATGCAGTGCAAAGAGTGTATTAAATGTAACACAAAAATTGCCATTTAGCAATAAAATTTTTATTTACTTGCAGTGTTGCCTGTTACAAGTAAAAAATGCAGAAAGACCTGCTGTGATCGGAACCGAAAGGATAACCGCCATACTTCCCGTTAAGCTGTGTATCAATTCAATCGCCACATAATCAGAGCTTAAGATCTGATTAAACTGTGCTCCATATGCAATCATTACCAGAAGTGCCGTAATGCTACTTCCGGCAAATGCCAAAATTAAAGTCTCACACATCGTTCCTATCATATCCTGTCCGATAGAAATTCCTGAACGGAATACTTCTGTCATATACATTTCCGGATGAATTTCCTTCATTTCAAACAAAGCCGAAGCTACTGACATGGTCATGTCCATCACCGCTCCCAACGATGCAATCAGAATTCCGGTAAATAAGGTCTGTCCAACCTTAAGACCCGTTGCACCCTGAACAATAATCAATTCCTCTGCTTCCTCCAGATTAAATCCACTCAGATGCAGAATCCCAGAAAATATATAATAGAAAACAGCTGCTAATATGACTCCTGCCATAGTCGCTGTAATTGCGGTAAATGTCTTCTCACTAAATCCGTTGAGCAATAACATAGAAAATACTGCAATTAAGAATGCACAGATGATTCCCATCCCGACAGGTGACCATCCATGATAAACAGCCGGTAACAGAAAATCAATAATCAGGAAAAGTGCAAAGCAAAGACCAATCATACTCTTTACTCCTTTTCTTCCTCCGACCAAGATCATAAACACGGCAAACATTACCAATATCATGGAAATACCCACCGTCCTGTCATAATTAAATACGGTATAATATGGTTCCAGACCTTCTGGAGCATCCACCTTGATAATCAATCTTTGTCCCACACCTGTGGCAATGTTATGAGTTGCGCTCAATTCATTCTTAACTTCAATCTCCTGTCCTTTAAGGCTTCCGCTCTTCATGGCAACTTTTAAGGTCTGTACACCACGATACCTGTTGCTTCCTTCCTCCTGACTTAACTCTTCTGCCAGAATCCGGGTCACAACTCCGCGTTCGTAAGTAGAAGACTCAGAAGTATACATAATATATTCCACTGGGAACCATCGGTTCATCACCAGTGTCATGATGACAATAACTGTCATCATGGCAATGACCAATAGATCCGCTTTTTTATTCTGTATCTTTCCCTGTAATATCTTCTGCCCGTTCACTTCTTGTTTCCTGCTTTCTTTGTATTTTATCGAATACTGCGTCTGCGAAGAACAACTACGGCTGCTCCTGCTGCTAACAGCATAATCACGCCAAATAACACAATCGGTGCCTCGTCGCCGGTCTTCACAGTTGTTGCCTTAGATGACTGACTGGTTCCTGCCGTTGCCAAACCATTTCCCTTTCCATTGTTGTCTGTCTGTCCATTCCCTGAACCCGTACCCGAAATCTGTCCTGGGTTCTCACTTGGGTTCTCATCTGGATTTTCACTTGGGTTTTCATCTGGATTCTGACCTGGATTTTCATCAGTATTCTTAACAACTTCTACAAGCTGTTCCGCACTAGCCGTCTTTCCATATGTATCTGTCACATCATATACAATACGATAATTTCCAGTCTTGGATGTGTCTACATACTGTACTTGCTCATCTGTATCTGCATTATAAACGGTTACATGTACAAGCTCTGTAATATCATTTCCTTCATAGTCCTGTGCGCTGACACCCGTCATCGGATTGAATGCTTTTCCATCCTGTATAGTTATCTTCCCAGCCTCTGTCTGTGGCACACGAATCGTCGGATCCTCTGTACGATAGATAGTAAAGGAATCCATCTTCTGAAGCACATCACTGTCTGTATAATAAGTATCTACGGTAAAGGAATTCCTGGTCACCGTTACATTCGTAATCGTGGTCCTATTGCTTTGTTCCTGAACCGCTACATACTCCGGCCATCCACTTGCAAGCTGTCCATTTCTTGCATAATATTTACTTCCGGAAGCAGAGTTCGCTGTCAGATAGAATACTTGTCCTTCTGCTGGATTCGTGACACTCTCCGGTGCTTTTTCACCCTTTGTCACCTCATTTCCCTCTGGAATGACTGCATTACATCCATTCATCATATAGGTTCTTGTATAGTAATGATCATGTCCCATCAATACTACATCAATACCAAGCTCCGAGAATACAGGTGAAAGTTCTGTACGTCTTTTTTGAATATCGCTGTCTGAATAATGATTTGCCACACTGTATGTAGAATGGTGGAAGGTTACAACTGTCCAGGTTGCTTCCTGATGATTGTTTAGTGTTTCCTGTAAAAATGCTCTGTGCACTGCAGTGTCTGTATTATTTGAGTTGATGGACATCACAAGCATACCATTATACATGAACCAGTAGTCACCACTTCCTGAACCTGTTGTTACACCTTTGTCAGATACATTCGGCATATTGTAATAAGATGTATATCTCTCAGAACCATTGTCATGATTGCCCACATTGGTTGCCAGTGGAATCAAGCGCATTGCATCCGGAGAGAGGAATCCTTCATATTCAGTATCGCTATCTCTGGAATTCACCTGATCTCCTGCACTTAACAGGAAACTCGTCTGCGGAAATGCCTGCAATGATCTGCTCATGGTATTCTGCCAGTTTGTAGTATCAGCTGCTGAATTGCCACTTGCTCCGATCTGCGGATCTCCTGCAAACAAGAAACTGAATTCCTGATCTTGTCCCAATGCCTGTGTGGTAAATGAGTAAGTGTCAGACCACTTTTCATCATTTCCTACTCTATACAAATAGGTTGTGTTTTCTTTCAAATCTGTCATGGTAGCCTTGCAACTCTTAAGACCGTTTACTGCACTATCAGTTTGTGTAGCTGTATAGCTTACTGCATCTGCCGGGAGTTCATTCCCTTCGACCCATCCCTCTGGTTTTGTCGCCACCTGCACATATGCCTCTTTATCAGAGCTTGCCATCCAGGTAATATTTCTCTGTGTTTCGTCACTTCCAATATTCAGAGAGATATATTTGACTTCTTTCTCCGGCACTGCTGTACCAAATGTCAGAGACTGAAAATCAAGATAAACATCAGAACTCGATGGTCTTCCGTTGTGAAGTTCTACAGACACCACATTTCCTGTTCCTTTCAGATTCAAAGCCGCAATCTCTGTGAAATTAATTTCTCCTATCTTCGGAGCACTTGCATTTGAGCCTCCATATCCATTTTCATCAAAGGAACCATCATCATATCCTGCAATCCTTACTCCATTAATGTAAACGGTTACAGCATCATCATAAAGAAGACTTCCCGTGACGGACTGTACGATTGTCGGATCTTCCAGATCAAATGTTTTGCGGAAATAGTAGACTGGAATATCATTCGAAGTTCCCTCAATGTATTGGTTTAACAAAGTCTTAGGAGTACAGCCGCCACCAAGGTCCGCAATCACACCATTCTTGGCACCAAAACTGCCTGCCGCCGTCTTCCATGTTTCCGTCACCGTCTCGCTGGTCTTCCAGCCATCAGCCGGTGCCTGATTGTCATCTCTGTACTGCCACTGCGTACTGGCATCTACAATTGTGATATTGTCTGTATCCTCTTCTGCACGAACAGCTCCAGATTGCCCCGGAAAGGATAAGCCTGCTGTGACAATAAGAGCCAGGGCAATCAATACGCTGGCAATTCTTTTCTTTTTTCTCATTATCTTTTTCATCCTCCTTGTAATAATAGATTCAGAAAAAAATATACTGTAACAATGTAAAATCTTATTTCTCTTTTGTAAAAATCTTTGTAATATTTGAGTTAAAAACTCTGATTATCTCTGAAAAGCCCTGAAATACAGGCAAAACGCAGGATATGAGAACTCATTTTACTACCAATTTACTACTTTTGGATTGAGCCGCAAATATGCTGACCCTCCTGCAAATGCCTGACACCCAGATACGACACATCATCAACCGAATTGAATACGACACCGTAAACGCGGCGTTCCTCTTTCCCATCACGGGAGAACAGGACACCGCTTTTTTTATGCCCAAATACGGAAAGGAGGCGACGCCATGCTATTTACTTCCGGCCCTGACCGGGCCTTTGAACGGCTGATGCAGGAAAAGCCCGGTTTCGATCACTACGACAGCGGCGGGGCGGACGCGCCGGAGGATTGCGGCACCTGCCGCTTTTATCGCCCGGACTGGAAATATCAATTCTGCCGGTTTGCAGAGTGTCCCTATCAGCCGGGCAAGCTGACCGGCCTTGCGGCGGTCAAATTCACTGTGAAAGGAGCTGACGACGATATGGCAGTATTCCGCGTAGAAAAGAACCGAGGGTACACGGTGATGTCAAATCACCACCTGCGGAACAAGGCCCTGTCCCTGAAAGCCAAGGGCCTGCTGTCGCAAATGTTGTCCTTGCCGGAGGATTGGGACTATACCCTAAAGGGCCTGTCCCTTATCAACCGGGAAAGCATCGACGCGATCAGGACGGCGGTATGGGAGCTTGAAAAGGCCGGGTATATCAAGCGGGAACAAGGCCGCGACGCCAAAGGCAAAATGTCCGATATGGTCTATACCATCTACGAACAGCCGGAGTTGGATAAGCCGGTATTGGAAAACCCGGTGTTGGAAAATCCAACATCGGATAATCCAACGTCGGAAAACCCGGTATCGGGAAATCCAACGCAATTAAATAAAGATATACAAAGAACTAACTTACCAAGTAAAGAAAAAATAATTACAGACGGATTAAGTACCGATTCCATTCCTTTCCCCTCCCTGACCCCTCCCCCTGCGGAGGCAGCGGCTACGCCGCCGGAACGGAAAGGAACAGGAAAGGACGAAGCCGTACAGATTTATCGTGAAATCATTTTGGAGAACATCGAGTACGACTATCTCATTCAGGACAGGAGTATTGACCGGGAACAGCTTGACGAGATCGTAGACCTGATGCTGGAAACCGTCTGCACCTCCCGAAAGACGATCCGTGTCGCCGGGGACGACTACCCCGCCGAGCTGGTGAAATCCAAGTTTATGAAGCTGAACGGTGAACATATCCGCTTTGTGCTGGATTGCCTGCGTGAGAACACAACCCGCGTCCGCAACATCAAGCAATACCTGCGGGCTATGCTGTTCAACGCCCCGTCCACGATCAACAACTACTACACGGCCCTTGTCGCTCACGATATGGCGCAGCCCGATTGGGGCAAGCCGCCGTCTGGCGGCGGGGCCGAAAGCCTGTAACGAAAAGGAGGACGACCCTATGAAGCAGGGCGCATTGATCTTTGACGAACGTACTGACCGCTACGACATCCGTTTTGACCTGGCCGACTACTACGGCGGCCTGCATTGCGGTGAGTGTTTCGACGTAATGATCGGCGGCAAATGGCGGCCTACCCGCATTGAAATGGCCGATAGCTGGTATCTTGTCGGCATCCGGGCCGACGACCTTTCCGGCCTGCGGGTGCGGATTTGACCCATATCTACCTGCGGCGTCTGGTGGTTCCGCCTTAGACGCCGCTTTTGACATTCTGACAAGGAGGGATGCTATTGCAGGAAGAAGTCGATCAGAAAACCATTGCCCTGTCCATGAAAACGGGCAAGCTCACGGCCCAAGTGCTGCAAGCGGCGCTGAAAAAGTATTTGCAGCACCGGGCCAAGAGCAAGACCACGCTGCACCACGGCCAGCAGAGCCTAAAGCAGCTCAAAAAGCATGGGGCGGCCCTCTCCAACATTGAGATCACCGAGGCCAACATTGGCGCGTTCAAGCCCTGTGCCAAGAAATACGGCGTGGATTTTGCCTTGCGAAAGGATAAGACCACCCAGCCGCCCCACTATGTCGTGATCTTCAAGTCCAAGGACGCGGACAATCTGGAACAGGCGTTCCGGGAATTTACGGCAAAGACGCTCTCCAAGGAGCAGCGGCCCTCCATCCGCAAGGTGTTGTCCGCCATGAAGCAAAAGACAGCGGAGCAGACCAAGCAGCGGGCCAAGGAGAAAATCAGGGAAAGGGGGCTGGAACGGTGAAGCCTGATGTGAAAAAGCTGGTGATCCTCAACCTCCCGTATCTGTTTTTTGTATACCTGTTCGGAAAATGCGGGCAGGCATACCGGCTGGCCGCCGGTACTGACCTGTCGGGAAAGCTCCTGCATCTTGCGGACGGTTTTACAGTGGCCTTTGCAAATCCTCTCCCCAGCCTGCACCTGTTTGATTTCTGCGTCGGCGTTGCCGGTGCTTTGATCGTGCGGCTGGTGGTGTACTGCAAGGGCAAGAACGCCAAGAAGTACCGCAAGGGCGTGGAGTACGGCAGCGCCCGTTGGGGAACGGCCAAGGATATTGCGCCCTACATCGACCCCAAGTTTGAAAACAATATCCTGCTGACCCAAACAGAACGGCTTACCATGACCGGGCGTCCCAAAGACCCCAAGACCGCCCGGAACAAAAACGTGCTGGTGATCGGCGGCAGCGGTTCGGGCAAAACGAGATTTTTCGTAAAGCCCAACCTGATGCAATGCTTCCCGACCACGGACTACCCAACCTCATTTGTGGTGACTGACCCGAAAGGCACCCTTGTTCTGGAAACAGGAAAGATGTTTCAGCAGGCGGGCTACCGCATAAAAATCCTGAACACCATCAACTTTTCCAAGTCCATGAAATACAATCCGTTCGTCTACATCCACTCGGAAAAGGACGTGCTAAAGCTGGTAAATACCCTGATTGCCAACACCAAGGGCGAGGGCGAAAAATCAGCGGAGGATTTTTGGGTCAAATCGGAACGGCTGTTTTACACGGCCCTGATCGGCTACATCTGGTATGAGGCCCCGGCAGAGGAAATGAACTTCACAACGCTGCTGGAAATGATAAACGCCAGTGAAGCCCGCGAGGACGACCCGGAGTTTCAAAGCCCCGTAGACCTGATGTTTGAACGATTGGAGCAGAAAGACCCAGACCACTTTGCTGTGCGGCAGTATAAAAAATTCCTGCTGTCCGCTGGCAAAACCCGTTCCTCCATCCTGATAAGCTGCGGCGCACGTTTGGCTCCCTTTGACATCCGGGAAGTGCGCGAGCTGATGGAGGACGACGAAATGGAGCTGGACACCATCGGGGACGAAAAGACGGTGCTGTTTCTCATTATGAGCGACACGGACACCACTTTCAATTTCATTCTGGCTATGCTCCAAAGCCAGCTTATCAACTTACTTTGTGACCGGGCCGATGATAAGTACGGTGGGCGGCTGCCTGTCCATGTGCGGCTGATCTTAGACGAGTTTGCCAACATCGGCCAGATACCAAATTTTGATAAATTGATCGCCACCATCCGAAGCCGGGAAATCTCAGCTTCAATCATTTTGCAGAGCCAGTCGCAGTTAAAAGCCATCTACAAGGATGCTGCCGAAATCATATCGGACAACTGCGATTCTGTGCTGTTTCTTAGTGGGCGCGGCAAAAATGCCAAGGAAATCTCCGATGCGCTGGGGAAAGAAACCATTGACAGTTTCAACACCAGTGAGAACCGGGGAAGCCAGACATCTCACGGACTGAACTATCAGAAGTTAGGAAAGGAGCTGATGAGCCAAGACGAAATCGCCGTGATGGACGGCGGCAAGTGCATCTTGCAGTTACGGGGTGTGCGCCCGTTTTTATCGGAGAAATTTGATATTACCAAGCACCCCCGCTACAAATACCTTGCCGACGCCGACAAGAAGAACACCTTTGATGTGGACAGGTTTTTGACCGTTACGCGCCGGAAACGGCAGCAAGTGGTGACGCAGGATGAGGTTTTCGACCTGTACGAAATTGATCTGTCGGACGAGGACGCCGCCGCTGAATAAGCAGCGGCTATTTTCATACCCAAAACCAAATCAAACAATTTTGTGAGCCGCAAAACGCGGCAGAAAGTGAGGACATTTATGGAATTTTTCAACAGTGCAGTGAACACTTTGCAGACGATCGTGATCGGACTGGGCGGCGGCCTGTGCGTCTGGGGCGGCGTCAATCTTCTGGAGGGCTACGGCCAGGACAACCCCGGTGCTAAGAGCCAGGGCGTGAAGCAGCTTGTCGCTGGCGGCGGCGTGGCCCTGATCGGCGTGACCCTGATTCCCCTGCTGTCCGGCCTGCTGGGATAAGCCCGGCT